>CALMDF010000330.1 GCA_937864895.1 uncultured Holophagales bacterium
ACCGCGTCGCGGATGAACATCCGGTCCTTCTCGTCCTCGTCGTTCGCGAAATAGGAGGCCATCCCCTCCATGAACCAGGTGGGGATGTTCGACGTGATCGCCCGCGAGAGCCGGCCGCCGAAGAGGATCTCGTACTGGAAGATGTGCGTCAGCTCGTGCGCGATGAGGTTCTGGAGCTTCTCGTCGGGCAGGTCGATCGGCAGGACCATCCGGTTGCGCGCCGGCTCGGCGAAAGCCCCGACGCCCTCCGGGATGAAGTTCATGATGATGTTGTTCTGCTCGAACTCCGCGTGCGTCACGTAGAAGAGGAGCGGGATCGGCTTCGGGACCTGGTAGTTCAGCCGCCGCGACAGGTCGTCGTAGGCCGACTCGGCCATCGAGGCGACCTTCCCGAGCGCCGCCTCGCCCCGGCCGTAGTGGTAGATCCTGAAGTGGGTCGACGAGTAGATCTTCCAGTCGAACCGGTCGTAGACGATCTTGTTCTGGCCCTGGGCCGCGGCCGGGAGGGCCGGCGCGAGCAGGAACGCCGGGAAGACGGCCCCGAGAACGAGCCGGAGCGCTCGCCGCCTAGTCGAACACATAGCGGTTGGCCTCTCTTTCCCGGACGACGAACAGGCCGAGCAGCTGGCTCTCGAGCGAGAAGAGGTTCTCGAAGAGCCCGACCATCTCGTCGGCGGCCCGCCGGGACTTCTCCTTCTGGTCCTTGAAGGTCTCCTGGTAGAGCTTCACCCCGGTCCTTCCGTCGAAGGCGAGGATCGTCGCCTCGAACGAGAAGCCGGTCGACTCGACGAAGACCTGGCGGTAGTAGGTCCTCCCGTCGAGGCGGCTCGTGTACTCCTCGGTCTTGTAGCCCGACTTGTCCTCGACCCGGAAGTCGATGATCCCGGAGAGGAGGACCTCGGCGCCGACGCGGGAGCCGAGCTCCCGCCAGAACTCCGTCGCCTCGCCGAGCGCCTTCAGCTCGGTCGAGGGGAGCTTGACGTCGGAGGGCATCGTGACGACGTTCATCTTCGTCCGCCGGCCGATCTGCTTGCCGAGGTATCGGCGGAACTCCGCGTCGAGGTCGAGGTCCTTGACCCGCTGCGGCTCCTTCCGCTCGGAGAGCTTGCTCGCGACGAGGAAGGGCGCGAGGGAGATCCGCTCGCGACCCGTCACGGCGAGCTTGGGCCGGAGCGGGAGCTTCAGCCGCACCTCGGTGGAGCCGGCGGCCAGGGGCCGGGCCGCGGGCGCGAGGAGGAGGAGCGCGGCGAGGAGCGCGGGGGCTCTTCTCATTTCGGTGTCGCCGTGGGCCCGGAGGCCCGCTGGAGAGAGGTGTAGTACTCGGCGAAGCGGGCGTAGTTGCGCTTGATCTTCGCGTCGTCCGGACGGAGCTCCAGGGCGCGCTTGTAGGAGGCGAGCGCCCGGGCCGTCTCCCCGACGGCCTCGAGGGCGACGGCGAGGTTGTTCAGGACCTCGGGGTCGTCCGGCGCGAGCTTCGCCGCGCGCTCGAAGCGGAAGAGGGCCTCCCGCCAGAAGCCACGCTGCGCCATCTTCGCGCCGTAGGCCTTCTGGTCGGCCGCCGCCTCCGCGGCGGCTTTCGCGTCGGCCGCGCCCCCGTCCTTCGAGGACGAGGCGCAGCCGAAGACGGACACGACGAGAGAGAGGGCGAGGCCGGATGCGAGTGCGCGGCGACGGTGTCTCACGGAGAGCGGCATTATAGTCAGCGCTCCCTACGCAAGATGTGGTCCCACCGGATGCCCGCCGACATCGTCCTCTCCTGGAGTCTCCGCGTCCGCGGGTCCGGGTCGCGCGCCCTCTCCAGGCTCCTCCTCGCCGCGGGGTCGCCGGAGGCCGTGCTCGGTCGTCCTCCCGGGGAGGCGGCCGCGCTGGCCGGGGTCGGCCTCGCGGAGGTCGGGCCCCTCCTCGACCCCGAGCCCGCGCCCGGCTTCGGCGAGCTCAGGAGGCGGCTCGAGGCCTCGGGCGCGCGCGTCGTGACGATCTGCGACGCCGAGTACCCCGCCCTCCTCCGCGAGGCTCCCGACCCGCCCCCGTTTCTCTTCGTGAGGGGACGGCCCCTCGGCGACGGCCCCGTCGTCGCCCTCGTCGGGTCGCGGCGCGCCACACGAAGCGGGATCGAGGCGGCGCGTCTCGTGGCGGCGGGCCTGGCCCGCGCGGGAGGCGTCGTCGTCTCGGGCTTCGCGCACGGGATCGACGCCGCCGCGCACGGCGCGGCCCTCGAGAACGGAGGGGAAACCTGGGGCGTCCTCGGCTGCGGGGTCGACGTCCCCTACCCGGCGGCCCACGACCGTCTCCGGGCGAGGATGGTCGAGGGGGGCGCGCTCCTCTCCGAGCTGCCGCCGGGGACGGAGCCGCAGCCGTGGCACTTCCCGGTCCGCAACCGGATCATCGCCGGGTGCGCGCGGATCGTCGTCGTCGTCGAGGCCGCGCTGAAGAGCGGGTCCCTCATCACGGCCCGCTGCGCCGCGGAGGCGGGGCGCGACGTCGCCGCCGTGCCCGGCCCCGTCATCGGCGAGCAGTCCGCGGGCGCGAACGCCCTCCTCAAGGACGGGGCGATCCTCGGGCGCGACGCGGCGGACGTTCTCAGGGAGCTCCCCGACGAGGACGTCCTTCGCCTCCGGGCCGCGGCGATGCCGGTGGCGCCGGCGGGAGCGCGCGCGCCCGACGACCCGGACGCCGCGCTCGTCCTCCTCGCCCTCGACGGCGCCGAGCCGCGCGACGCGGACGCCCTCGCGGCGACGACCGGCCTCAGCGCCGCGCGCCTTTCGGCCGCGCTCGTCCTCCTCGAGCTGGACGGCCTCGCGGAGGCCCTCCCGGGCGCCCAGTTCGCCAGGAAGGGCGCCCGGGCTTGACAGGCGTGGCATCGTAGCCGGCCGAATGTCGAAGTCTCTCGTCATCGTCGAATCCCCGGCCAAGGCCGCCACCCTCGGGAAGTTCCTCGGGAAGGACTTCTCCGTCCTCGCCTGCTACGGGCACGTCCGGGATCTCCCCCGAAAGGGGATCTCGGTCGACCGGGAGAACGGGTACGAGCCGACGTACGAGGTCCTTCCCGGCAAGCAGAAGACGATCGCCGACCTCAAGCGGCACGCGAAGCTCGCGGACGACATCTATCTCGCCGGCGACCCCGACCGCGAGGGAGAGGCGATCTGCTGGCATCTCCAGGAGCTCCTGAAGCCCTCGGCGCCGCAGGCGCGCTTCCACCGGGCCGAGTTCCACGAGATCACCAAGAGCGCCATCCAGAAGGCGATCGCGACCCCCGGCAACATCGACGAGAGCCGGGTCGCCGCGCAGCAGGCGCGCCGGGTCATCGACCGGATCGTCGGCTACGAGGTCTCCGACCTCCTCTGGAAGAAGGTCTGGCGCGGCCTCTCCGCGGGCCGGGTCCAGACGGTGGCCCTCCGGATCATCGTGGAGCGCGAGGCGGAGCGGGAGCGCTTCCGCCCCGTCCCCTACTTCTCCGTCCCGCTCCAGCTCGCGAAGGGGGAGGCCCTCTTCCCGGCCCGGACCGTGGTCTGGCGGGGCGAGAGGCTCCGGTTCGACGGCACCGACCCGCGCCTCGCCACGCACGAGGCGGCCGCGGAGGTCCTGTCCCACATCCAGGCCTCCGCGCTCCGCGTCGTCTCCGTCGAGGCGCGCGAGAAGCGGACGAACCCGGTGCCCCCCTTCACGACCTCCAAGCTCCAGCAGGGGGCCGCGCGGACGCTCGGGTTCACCGTCCGCCGGACGATGCAGGTCGCGCAGCGGCTCTACGAGGGGCGGGCGATCGCGGGACGCGGCTCCGTCGGCCTCATCAGCTACATGCGCACCGACTCGACGCGCGTCTCCGAGGAGGCGCTCGCCGCCGTGCGGGGGTACATCGGCGCCACGTTCGGCGCCGACTCCCTCCCCGCCGAGCCCCGCCGCTTCAAGCAGAAGAAGGACGCCCAGGACGCCCACGAGGCGATCCGGCCCACGACGATGGACCTGCCCCCCGAGGCCGTCGCGGGGGACCTCTCTTCCGACGAGCTGAAGCTCTACCGGCTCATCTGGAACCGCTTCGTCGCCTCCCAGATGACGCCGTCCGTCTCCGACGTGACGACGGTCGAGATCGAGGCCGTGCGGGAGGGGAGCCCCGACGTCGCCGGCGTCCGCGCGAGCGGGTCGGTCCTGAAGGACGCGGGCTGGCTCCGCGTCTACGGCCAGAGCTCCGAAACGGAGGAAGCCGAGGGCGAGGGAAACGGCGACGCCGCCGAAGACGGAAGGACGCGCCTCCCGCAGCTCGCCGGGGGCGACGTGCTCCGGCTCGCCGAAGGCCTGGTCGAGGACCACGAGACCCAGCCGCCGCCGAGGTTCAACGAAGCGTCGCTCGTGAAGTTCCTCGAGGAGAACGGCATCGGACGCCCGTCCACGTACGCCGAGATCCTCCGGAAGATCGAGGACCGCGAGTACGTGAGGAAGAAGGACCGCCGCTTCCTCCCGACCCTCCTCGGCCGGCTCGTCGTCGACCTCATGAAGGAGGGCTTCGACGACTTCTTCCAGACCGAGTACACGGCCCGGATGGAGGAGGAGCTCGACGAGGTCGAGGAGGGCAAGCTCGACTGGCGCAAGGCCGTCGCCGAGTTCGACGGCCGCTTCACGAAGGACCGCGACCTGGCGCTGAAGAAGATGGTCTCGGTGAAGGCCGGGCTCCCGCTCGCCGACGTCCGCCGCCACCTCCCCGACTTCCCCCTTCCCGAGGGGGCCGGCGAGGCGTGCCCGAAGAGCGGCCACGAGCTGCGCCTGCGGATGGGCAAGAACGGCCTCTTCCTGGCCTGCTCCGGGTACCCCGACTGCGACTACACCCTCGACCTCCCCGAGATCGAGGACGACCCGGTCGACGCCACGGAGCTCGAGGGGCAGACGTGCGACGAGTGCGGCAGCCCGATGAAGCTCCGGACGGGGCGCGACGGGTCGTCCTTCCTGGGCTGCACGGCCTACCCGAACTGCCGCTCCACCGTCGCCGTGAAGGTCGCGAACGGGAAGGCCGAGGCCAGGCCCGACCGCCCGACGGGCGAGAAGTGCCCCCTCTGCGGCCACGATCTCGTCGCCAAGCATGGCCGCTTCGGCGACTACGTCGGCTGCACGAACTACCCCGCCTGCCGCTACCGGCCCCCGAAGCCGGTCACGTCGACGAACGTCGCCTGCCCCGACTGCAGGTCGGGCGAGATCCTCGTCAGGAAGGGGCGTTTCGGGCCTTTCTACGGTTGCTCGAACTACCCGACCTGCCCGCGGAACTTCCGGGCCCGCCCGGTGCCGAAGGCCTGCCCGTCGTGCGGGGCGCCCTACCTCCTCGTGAGGGACCGGAAGGCCGGGGCGTTCTACGTCTGCGAGAAGGAGGCGTGCGACTTCGACGCCCCGGCCGCGGACCTCGACGCGTACGCGTTCGTCGCGAAGGTGCCGGATGCCGCGGCGCTCGCCGCGGCGGCCGCCGCGGCGGCGGAAAAGAAGAAGCCCGCAGCGAAGAGGGCCCGCAAGAGCTGAACCGGGGCGCCGCGGGGCGCCCCGCCGTCCCGTCAGGCGGGCCGGAGCGCGCGGAGAACCGTCCGGAAGCGACAGGGCCCGGCGCGCGGGAAGAGGCGGTCGACGCCCCCGAGGAGCGGGTAGGGGCTGGCGGTGAAGAAGAGGTCCTCGACGAGGAAGCCCGCCGCGGAGACGAGGCGCGCGACCTCCGCCGAGGGGCGGACGGCGATGTGGTCCGCCTGCTGCAGGCCGGGGACGGCGGCCTTGATCCGCTCGGCCCAGTGGTCGAGGTTCGGCGTGTAGATCGCGAGCGCCCCGCCCGGGATGAGGACGCGCCGCGCCTCGGCGAGGCACGGGGCGAGGACCCCGTCGGTGACGTGCTCGACGAAGTCGGCCAGGAGGACGGCGTCGAAGGACCGCTCCTGGAAGGGAGCGAGGTCGCGGGCGTCGGCCGTCTCGAACCTCACGTTCGCGAGCTCCCGGGCGCCGGCGGCGGAACGCGCGGCCGCGACGGCCGTCGCGGCCGCGTCGACGCCGACGACCTCGGCGACGAGCGGAGAGAAGAAGAAGGCGGTGTCGCCGCGTGCCGAGCCGACCTCGAGGAGCCGCATCGAGGAAACGGGCCTCACGGCGCGGAGGAGCGCCGCGTCGCGCTCGCGGTACTTCCGCTCGTTGCGGAAGAACCAGTGCGGGCGGTACATGGCCGCGTAGTACGCGTCGTCGTAGACCTCGGCGTTCGGGGCGAAGTCGGGGCGGGCGGGCATCGGGGCGATGGTACGGCCTCGGCGCGGCCGCGGCCTATTCCCGGACGGCCCGGAGGAGGATCCGGTAGCGGAACGTCGGCCCGAGGAGAGGCAGGGGCGCGAGCGCCCGCTCGACCCAGCGGACGAGGGGGAAGGGCGAGACGCTCCAGGTCTCGAGGCCGATCGCGAAGCCCGCCTCCCGGAGGAAGCGGCGATACTCGCCGACGCGCCGGACGGCGATGTGCTGAGGAAACTGCTTCAGGACGAAGTCGTGGGCCTTCATCCGCTCGACGTAGTGGGCGCGGTCGGGCGTGTAGATCCCGAGCCGGCCCCCCGGCTTCAGGACCCTCCGGCACTCGCGGAGCATCGCGGCGAGCGTCGGGTCGTCGACGTGCTCGACGAGGTCGATCGCGGCGACGGCGTCGACGCTCCCGTCCGCGACGGGGGCGATGTCGGCGACGTCGGCCTCGAGCCAGCGGACGTTCCCGATCCCGAGCCGCGCGCGCGCGGCCTCGGCCATCGCGATCGCCTCGGGGGCGGCGTCGACGCCGACGACCTCGCGGGCGTGCCGGGCGAGCAGGAACGTCACGTCGCCCCGGGCCGAGCCGAGCTCGAGGACGAGGTCCGAGGGGCCCGGCGCGACGACGGTGAGGACGTCCCGGTCCCGCTCGGCGTACTTGCGAGGCGGGTTCTTGAACCAGTGGTGGGGGTGGAGGCCCTTCCAGTACGCCTCGTCGTAGAGGTCCCGCTCGAACGTCACACCGCGAGTGTAGCGGGCGGGGAGGGAGCGCCAGACCGGTGTCCGGCGTCACCCAAACGCGGGCGGCCGGGTTCCCTACAATGAAAGGACATGACGGCTTCCAGGGTCACCGTGATCGGAGGCGGGTTCGCCGGCGTCGAGTGCGCGAGCTTTCTCGCGCGCCGCGGGCATCCCGTCCGCCTCCTCGAGATGCGCCCCGTGCGGACGACGGACGCCCACGAGACCGACCGCCTCGCCGAGATGGTCTGCTCGAACTCCTTCCGCTCGGACAACCCCGGGAACGCCGTCGGGCTCCTCAAGCGCGAGATGGAGCTCCTCGGGTCGCTCGTGATGGAGGAGGCGCGCCGTGCCGCCGTCCCGGCCGGGGACGCGCTCGCCGTGGACCGGGAGCTCTTCGCCCGCGCCGTCACGGCGCGGGTCGAGGCGGAGCCGCTCGTGGAGCTCGTCCGCGAGGAGGCGCCCTCCCTCCCCGACCCGGGGGACGGCTTCGTCGTCGTCGCGACGGGGCCCCTCACCTCGCCCGCCCTCTCCGGGGCGCTCCTCGCGGCCCTCGGCGGGAGCCACCTCTACTTCTACGACTCCGTCGCCCCGATCGTGGAGGCCTCCTCGCTAGACATGTCGGTCCTCTACGCCGCGAGCCGCTGGGGGAAGGGGGGCGGAGCGGACTACCTGAACGTGCCGCTCTCCCGCGAGGAGTACGAGACCTTCGTGGGAGAGCTCCTCGCCGGGGAGAAGGTCCCGTTCCACGACTTCGAGAAGGCGGTCTTCTTCGAGGGCTGCCTGCCCGTGGAGGCCATGGCCGAGCGCGGGATCGAGACCCTTCGCCACGGCCCGATGAAGCCCTTCGGCCTCCGGGACCCGCGGACGGGGCGCGAGCCCTACGCCGCGGTCCAGCTCCGGCAGGACAACCTCGCGAGGACGCACTACAACATCGTCGGCTTCCAGACGAAGCTGAGGGTGGGCGAGCAGCGGCGGGTCTTCCGGTCGCTCCCGGGCCTCGCGAACGCCGAGTTCGTGAGGTACGGGATGCTCCACAGGAACACCTTCCTGAACGGGCCGGCGCACCTCGACCGCCTCTTCCGCTGGAAGAGGGACGGGCGCTTCTTCTTCGCGGGGCAGATCACCGGCGTCGAGGGGTACCTCGAGTCGGCCGCCACGGGGCTCCTCGCGGGCGCGACGCTCGCGCAGCTCCTCGAGGGGCGCGAGCCGGTCCCCCTCCCCTTCTCGACGGCGCTCGGCGCCCTCTCGAGGCACGTCTCGGAGAGCGACGAGTCGAACTACGCGCCGATGAACGTCACGTTCGGCCTCATCGACGACACCGGGGTGCCGCCGACGAAGGACCGGGCGAAACGGCGCGAGGAGATCGTCCGCCGGGCGCTCGAGTCCGTCGCGCTCTGGAGGGACGCGGCGCTCGGCCTTCCCGTCGCGGCGGGGGCCGGGAAAGGGGGATCTTCATGAGCAAGCCCGGCGACGACGAGAAGGAAGCGCCCCTCGACCGCGGTCCGAGCCCCTGGATCTCGAGGGAAGGAGAGGTCGTCCACCCCGACGCCCCGGCCGGCAGCGGCGGGATCGGGAGGTTCCGGATGGCGGGGAGCCTCGGCTCCGACGGGAACGGCGCGGACGACGTGCGGCATCCGCGCGCGCCCTCGGTGCGGTTCGAGGCGCTGTCGGGAGACGAGAAGGCCGAGGTTCTCGACGGCGGGGTGAAGGTCAAGGAGAAGCCGCGCAACCCCCCGCCCCGGACCGTCCCGAGAAAGATAGCCCTCAAGAAAACCCTCCCCTCCTTCGATCTCGACGTGGTCCTCGAGATCGTCGCCGACAACGACGCCGGGACGATCAGCGGCGCCAAGACCGAGCTGGACGGCTCCGGGGTCGCGCTGACGGGCATCGCCTTCGAGATCAACTCGGCACCGGGCCAGGAGGAAGCGAAGCCGACGGACAAGGTCGTGGCCCTCACGGGGAAGGCGACCATTTCCGGGACCGCCACGATCCAGGTCGTCTACGGGACGGTCCTCGGACAGCGGGTCCTGCCCGAGGAGGAGGCCTCCTGGGGCCGCGGGACGACGCCCGGGGACGTCGCCGCGAACGACATCACGATCGGCTTCCACGAGTCCTGCCACCGGGACGACTACGTCGCCTACCTCTCGGCGAGCCTGCCCATCCAGAGCCACTCGTTCCGGGTCGGGATGACCGTCGCGCAGTTCGACGCGGAGGCGGCCCGGATCGGGAAGGCGATCGACGACTGGTTCGAGGCGGCCGAGGCGGCCTCGCGGACGAAGACCGACGAGGTCGGGACGAAGATGTCCGAGTACGTGAAGACGCACCCGGGCTCCACGGGTCACTGACGACGCAAACGGGAGAACCGATGAAACGAACCGCCTCCCTCGCACTCCTCTCACTCCTCGCCCTTCCGCTCGCCGCGGCCGAGCCGCCGAAACGGTCGGCCGCGTGGGAGGCGAACTGCACCGTCTGCCACGGGGACGACGGCCGGAGCCAGACCGAGGAAGGCCTGAAGAAGCGGGCGCGGAACCTGGCCGACCCGAAGTGGCAGGCGAGCGTCTCGGACGGGCGCCTCGAGTCCTCGATCAAGCGGGGACACGACAGGATGCCCGCGTTCGGCCGGAAGCTCTCGGGCGAGCAGGTCAAGGCGCTCGTCGCGGAGATCCGCGGGCTCGTGAAGCCGGGGTCCTGAGGATTCCGGAGGGGGCGTGAGCCTCGTCGAGGGCCTCGCGGAGTTCGAGCGGCACCTCGCCGACGAGAGAGCCGTCTCGCCTCACACGCGAAAGGCCTACCTCGACGACGTCGGGCGGTTCCTCGCGTTCCTCTCGCGCTACACGGGGAACGAGGCGTCGGAGATCGAGGCGGGCGACGTCGACGCCCTTTCCGTGCGGTCCTGGCTCGCCTCGCTCCGTGCCGACGGCCTCGCCCGGACCTCGATCGTGAGGCGGCTCTCGGCCCTCCGGAGCTTCTTCACGTTCCTCGAGCGGGAGGGGCTCGCCGAGGGGAACCCCGCTCGGGGCGTGGCGACCCCGAGGACCGACAAACCGCTCCCCGTCTCCCTCTCGGTCGCCGAGGCGGCGGCCGTCGTCGAGGCGCCGGCCGGCGACACCGAGCTCGGCTTGCGCGACCGGGCGCTCCTCGAGCTCCTCTACGCGACCGGCCTGCGCGTCTCCGAGCTCGTCGGCCTCTCCCTTCCCGACGTCGACCTCCCGGGGCGCCAGGTGCGGACGATCGGCAAGGGACGCAAGGAGCGGATCGTCCCCTTCGGCGAGAAGGCGGCCGCCGCGCTCTCGGCGTGGCTTCCCGGGCGGCTCGCGCTCCTCGCCGGACGCCGGGTGAGGGGCGAGCCGCTCTTCCTGAACGCCCGCGGCGGGCGCCTCACGGACCGGAGCGTGAGGAGAGTCCTCCTCTCGGCCCTCTCGGCGGCCGACGTCTCCCGCCACGCCTCCCCGCACGCCCTCCGTCACTCCTTCGCGACGCACCTGCTCTCGGCCGGGGCCGACCTGCGGACGATCCAGGAGCTCCTCGGGCACGCGTCCCTCGCCACGACCCAGAAGTACACGCACCTGGACGTCGAGCACCTCATGGAGGTCTACCGGAAGGCCCACCCGAAGGCGGAGGAGGAGAGGTGAGGGCGCGGGTAGACTCCCCCCCGTGAGCGAGATTCCCGTGTTCCACCACACGACCGTCCTCGCCGTTCGCAGGGACGGCGCCGTCGCCCTCGGCAGCGACGGCCAGGTGACGCTCGGCACGACGATCCTGAAGCAGGGGGCCTCGAAGATCCGCCGCCTCGCGGGGGGCTCGGTCCTCGCCGGCTTCGCCGGGTCGACGGCCGACGCCGTCACCCTCTTCACCCGCTTCGAGCGGAAGCTGGACGAGTTCAACGGCCAGCTCGAGCGGGCCGCCATCGAGCTCGCGACCGACTGGCGGACCGAGAAGACGCTTCGCACCCTCGAGGCGCTCCTCGTCGTCGCCGATCGCGAGAAGACGCTCCTCCTCTCGGGAACCGGGGACGTCATCTCGCCCGACGAGGGGATCCTCGCCGTCGGGTCGGGCGGGCCTTACGCCACCGCGGCGGCGCGCGCCCTCCTCCAGAACACCCCGATGCCCGCCGCCGAGATCGTCCGGGCCGCGTTGAAGATCGCCGCGGGGATCGACATCTACACCAACGACGCGATCTCGGTGGAGACTCTCCCGTGACCCGGCCCGCCTCCCCGCGCGAGGCGCGCCTCCGCGACCTCTCCCCACGCCGGATCGTCGCCGAGCTCGACCGCCACGTCGTCGGGCAGGGGAAGGCCAAGCGGGCCGTCGCCGTCGCCCTCCGCGACCGCTGGAGGCGCCAGCAGCTCCCCGCCGAGGTGGCGCGGGAGATCACGCCGAAGAACATCCTCATGGTCGGACCGACGGGCGTCGGGAAGACCGAGATCGCCCGCCGGATGGCGCGCCTCGTCGACGCCCCGTTCGTGAAGGTCGAGGCGTCGAAGTTCACCGAGGTCGGCTACGTCGGGCGCGACGTCGAGTCGATCGCCCGGGACCTCGTCGAGGCGGCGATCCGGCTCGTGAAGGACGAACGGCGCGAGCGCGTCCTCGAGAAGGCCCAGGCCGCGGCCGAGGCCAGGCTCGTCGACCTCCTCGCGACGCAGGTCGACCCGGCGGGCTTCGTCCCGGGGCCGGACTCGAAGGAGCGGCTCCGCCGCGAGCTGCGAGAGGGCCGGCACGAGGCGCGCGAGGTCGAGCTCGAGGTCACCGACGACAGGACCCCCCAGATTTCCGTGATGACCCCGCAGGGGGTCGAGGAGATGGGGATCGACCTCCCCGGGATGCTCCCGAACCTCTTCGGCGGCCCGAAGAAGAAGAAGGCGCGCCTTCCCGTCGCCGAGGCGCGGGCGATCCTCGTCGAGAAGGAGGCCGACGCCCTCTCCGACGAGGCGACCGTGGCGCAGGAGGCGATCCGGCGCGCGGAGGAGACGGGGATCGTCTTCCTCGACGAGATCGACAAGATCGCCGGGCGGGAGGGAAGGGCGGGCGGCCCCGACGTCTCGCGCGAGGGCGTCCAGCGCGACCTCCTCCCCCTCGTCGAGGGGACGACGGTGAAGACGAAGCACGGAAACGTGAGGACCGACCACGTCCTCTTCGTGGCCGCCGGCGCGTTCCACGTCGCGCGCCCGTCCGACCTCATCCCGGAGCTGCAGGGGCGCTTCCCGATCCGCGTCGAGCTCGACGCGCTGACCGAGGACGACTTCGTGAGGATCCTGACCGAGCCGGAGCACTCGCTCCCGAAGCAGGCCCGGGCGCTCCTCTCCGCCGAGGCGGTCGAGCTCGTCTTCGCCGAGGACGGCCTCGCCGAGATCGCGAAGGCCGCCGCCGAGACGAACCGGAACCTCGAGAACATCGGCGCCCGCCGGCTCCACACGATCCTCGAGCGGGTCCTCTCGGAGATCAGCTTCGCGGGCCCCGACGCGGCCGGGGCGCGGATCGTCATCGACCGGCCCGCGGTGGCGCGCGCCCTCGGCGACCTCGTCGCGAGCCGCGACCTCTCGCGCTTCGTCCTCTGAGCCCTTGAGAGTCCGGAGAGTCCCCCTGCTCGTCCTCGCCGCGGCGCTCGCCGCCGGGTGCGGGAGGAAGATCGCTCCCGAGGCGCCGCTCCTCGTCCTGCCGGCCCGCCCCGAGCCGCTCCGGGTTGCGCAGGAAGGGGCGGACGTCGTCCTCCGGTTTCCCTTCCCGGCGAAGACGGTGCAGGGCTCGCCCCTCACGAACCTGACGCGCGTGACGGTCTACCGCGAGATCGTGCCCGCCCCCGCCGCGGCCCGCGCGCCGGAGCCGCCGGCGGAAGCGGCCGAGCGGGAGCGGCAGGAGAAGCTCTTCCTCCAGAGGGCCGAGGCGATCAGGGACCTCACGCTCGAGGACCTCGACGAGGTCACGGTCGGGAGCGAGCTCGTCGTTCGCGACTCGATGCTCCCGCTCTACCTCGAGAAGAGGCTCGGGCGGGTCTACCTCCGCTACGCCGTCACGGCGACCCGCGACCGCAAGAGGGTCTCGCCGCTGTCGCCCCTCGTCTCGATCGTGCCGCGCGTCCCCCCCGCAGAGCCGCTGGGCCTCGTGGCCACCGTGGAGGAGGGGCGGGTCTGCCTGGAATGGCTCGCCCCCGCGGGGATGCTCGACGGGACGGCGCCGGCGACCGTCGCCGGCTACGCGGTCTACCGGCGCGACGAGTCCGAGGAGGCGTACGGCGAGTGGATCGGCGTCGTCCCGCGTCCGCCTTTCGTCGACGAAGGCGTCGCCCCGGGGAAGAGGCTCGTCTACACCGTGCGGGCCGCGCCGACGACCGACTTCCCCCCCGTCCTCGGCCCCGCGGCGGACGAGACCGTGGCTGACACGAGGGACGTCTTCCCGCCGTCAGCGCCGGGCGGGTTCCTCGTCCTCGCGGAGGAAGGCGGCAACCGGCTCGTCTGGAACCCCGTCCTCTCACGCGACCTCGCCGGCTACCGCGTCTTCGCGAAGGACGGCGAGGGGGCCTGGCGGCTCCTCGCGGACGGCCTCGCCGACCCTGCGTACTACGACGCCGGCGCGCCGCGGGGGCGGCGGTACGGCGTCGCGGCCGTCGACGCCGCGGGGAACGAGAGCCCACGGGAGGAAAGATGACCCGACCGACGATCGGAGGCCTGTCGAGGCTTTTCTGGAAGATGGCCGGGGCGGGGAACGACTTCCTCGTCTTCGAGGGGGCGGCGAACGTCGGCGGGCGCGAGGCGGAGACGATCCGGCGGCTCTGCCGGCGGGGGACGGGCGTGGGCGCCGACGGGGTCCTCTTCGTCTCGCCGGCGGAGTCCGCGGGCCCGGTCCGCGAGATCCGGCTCGACTACTTCAACGCGGACGGCGGACCGGCCCGCTTCTGCGCGAACGGGACCCGGTGCGCCGCCCGCTTCGGCGTCTTCCGGGGGCTCGCCGACCCGGACCTCGTCGTCCACACCGGCTGGGGGGCGATCCGGGCCACGGTCCGCGAGGACGGCAACGTCACGCTCCGGCTCCCGGAGCCGATCGCGCTCGGAGGCTCCCTGGCGACCTTCGACCCGGAGGGCCGGCGGGTCGAGCCGCGCGCGGCGAGCCTCACGGTCGGCGTCCCGCACCTCGTGGTCTTCTGTGCGGGAGAGGTCGAGGTCGAGACGCTCGACGTGGCGGCCCTCGGCCCCCCGCTCCGCCGCCATCCCGGGCTCCCGGAGGGGGCCAACGTCAACTTCGTCTCGGTGCGGGGCGGGTCGCGCCTGTCGGTGAGGACCTTCGAGCGGGGCGTCGAAGCCGAGACGCTCTCCTGCGGCTCGGGCGTCGTCGCCTCGGCCGTCGTCGCGGGGGCCGAACGGGGGCAGGTACCGCCCGTCGCGGTCGCGACCCGCTCCGGGAGCGCCCTCGTCGTCGACTTCCGGCTCGAGGGGAGCCTCGCCCACGACGTCACCCTGACCGGCGACGCGCGCTTCGTCTTCGAGGCGCTGCTCAACCAGGAGGCCCTGTGAATTTTCTGCGCTTCGACGACGGCGGCGTTCCCCGGTACGGCCGGCTCGACGGGGAGATGGTCGCCCCGCTGGAAGCCGCCCCCTGGGAGGGGGGCGAAGAGGCGGGCCGCCCGCTTCCTTACGCGGGGCTGACGCTCCTCCCTCCTGTCCCGCCCGGCGGGAAGGTCCTCTGCATCGGGAGGAACTACCTGGCCCACGCGAAGGAGCTCGGCAACGAGGTCCCCGCCGAGCCGCTCGTCTTCCTCAAGCCCTCGACCTCGCTCCTGGCGCACGGCGGGACGGTCGTCCTGCCGCCGGAGTCCGAACGGGTCGACTTCGAGGGCGAGCTCGCCCTCGTGATCGGGCGGCGGGCCCGCCGGGTGGGGCGCGAGGCGTTTGCCGACGTCGTCTTCGGGATCACGCCGGCCCTCGACATCTCCGCGAGGGACCTCCAGAAGAAGGACGGCCAGTGGTGGCGGGCCAAGGGGTTCGACACGTTCTGCCCGTGCGGCCCGGTCGTGGCGACGGGAGTCGACGCCTCCGATCTCGGGCTCCGGACGATCCTCGACGGAGCGGTGAAGCAGGACGGCCGGACGTCGCGGATGATCTTCGACCTTCCGGCGCTCGTGTCGTGGGTCTCCCAGGCGATGACGCTCGAGCCGGGAGACCTCCTCCTGACGGGGACGCCGGAAGGGGTGGGGCCCCTCGCCCCGGGGCAGATCCTCGAGCTCGAGATCGAGGGGCTCCCGCGGCTCTCGGTCCGGGTGGAGAAGGAAGTCTAGGGCGCCAGGGCCTCGCGGGCGGCGAGGCCCTGGACGAGCCTCCCGCAGAGGTTTCCGAAGGCCCCGGAGGACATGACGACGACGACGTCGCCCTCCTTCAGGCGCGAGAGGAGCTCCTCGGCGAGGGCCGGCGGGTCCGGCGCCCGGAACGCCTCCCGCCCCCCGGCGGCGAGGCGGGACACGAGAGCCTCGACGTCGAGGGCCCCGGGGGCCCCGGGCCGCGAGAGGCGCGCCGCGTGGTACGGCTCGGCGACGGCGACGGCGTCCGCCTCGCCGAGCGCCGCGGCCCAGGGCTCGAGGAAGTCGGCCCGTCCCGCCGTCATGGAACGCGGCTCGAAGACGCCCCAGACGCGGCGGCCGGCCCAGCGCCGGCGGGCGCCGGCGAGCGTCGTGGCGACGGCGGTGGGGTGGTGGGCGAAGTCGTCGACGACGGTCACGCCGGCGGCCGTCCCCCGGACCTCGAGCCGGCGCTTCACGCCGAGGAAGCTCGGGAGGCCGGTGGCGAGCCGCTCGGCGGGGACGCCGAGCCCCTCTCCGGCGGCGAGCGCCGCGAGCGCGTTCGCGACGTTGTGCCGGCCTGCGAGGGGCGAGAGGACCGGAAAGGGGGAGCGCCCCCTCGGGTGGACGACGAAGCGGGTCCCCTCGGGCCCTTCCTCGATCCCGTCGGCGGCGAGGTCGAGGTCCCGGGAACGGTCGAGGCCGTAGAGGACGACGCGGGCCCTCGCCGACGAGAGGACGTCCCGGACGTTCGCGTCGTCGGCGCAGGCGACGACCCTCCCCTCCGGGGGAACGAGGGCGACGCCGGCGCGGAAGGCCGCCTTCACGGCGGCGAGGTCCGCGTAGAGGTCGGCGTGGTCGAACTCGACCGACGTCAGGACGAACGTGCGGGGGGCGTAGTGGAGGAACTTCGGCCCCTTGTCGGCCCAGGACGTCGAGTACTCGTCCCCCTCCAGGACGAAGGCCGTGCCCGACCCGACGGCCGAGGGGGAGGGGAAGTTTCTCGGCTCGCCCCCGACGAGATACCCGGGCGCCTGGCCGGCCGCCGCCAGGAGCCAGGCCGCCAGGGCGGTCGTGGTCGTCTTGCCGTGCGTTCCCGCGACGACGACCGGGTGCCGGCCCTCGAGGAACTCCGTCCGGAGCGTCTCGGGCATCGAGGAGACGGGGAGGCCCCTTCCGAGGGCGGCGACGAGCTCCGGGTTGTCCTTCCCCGCGAGGTTGCCGACGACGACCCGGTCGACCCGGGAGGGGAGGTTCCTGGCGTCGAACCCGGGCAGGACCTCGATTCCGAGAGCCGCGAGGCGGTCGGACATCGGGGGGTAGAGGGGGAGGTCCGATCCGCAGACCCGCTCCCCCTTCTCGACGAGGAGCGCGGCGAGGGGGGTCATGGCGGTCCCGCCGATGGCGATCAGGTAGAACTGGCGCGGCATGGGCGCGCAGTTTGCTTTCCCGGTCTCGGCAGCGTCAACCGTGCCGGAATGACCCGGCCTGCGGCAGCTATAATTCGAGGTTTGGACGGCGGCTCCCGGGCCGCCCCGACAGGAGGACCCTTCGATGACTTC
>CALMDF010000331.1 GCA_937864895.1 uncultured Holophagales bacterium
GTCGGACTGGTAGAACTTGTCGAAAACCCGTGCTCTTTCCTCGGGCGGTATCCCGATTCCGGTGTCGGCCACCCACACCTCGACGCGGCGGCCGTCCGGCGCGGGCCGCGCCCCGATCTCGACCTCCCCGCCGTCGGGCGTGAACTTCAGGGCGTTCGTGATCAGGTTCTCGAGGACCTGGGTGAGCCGGTCCCGGTCCCCGTCCACCGGCTTGAGGTCGCGTTCGACGACGGTCCTGAGCCGGATTCGGCGCTTGCGCGCGTCGGCCTCGATTCCCGCGACGATCTGCGCGACGAGCCGCCCGATCTGGAAAGGCGCCGGGCGGATCGGCACGCGGCCGAGCTCCATCCTCGAGAAGTCGAGGAGCATGTTGATCGTCTTCGTGAGCCGCTCGGAGTTCCTCAGGCAGACCTCGAGGCCCTTCCGCTGGGCGTCGGTCGTCGGGCCCAGCTGGCCCTCCTGGATGAACTCGACATAGCCGCGGATCGCGGCGAGCGGGGTCCGGAGCTCGTGGGACACGTTCGCGAGAAGGTCGGTCTTCATCCGGTCCAGCGTCGCCAGCTCGCGATTGGCCGTCTCGAGCCGTTCGTCCTGCTGCTGGCTCCGTTCGGCCATGCTGTTGAACGTCTCGGAGAGGGTCTCGATCTCGTCGCCAGTCCGGACGGACGGGAGGGCCATCAGTTTTCCTTCGGAGAAGGAACGGACGCCCTCGGTGAGCCTGAGGAGGGGCCGCGCCACTCGCCCCGCCATCCAGGAGGCGAACAGGGCCACCGTCGCGAGGGCGAGGAGCACGAGGAGCAGCGTCGACTGGAGGTCCGACGCGACACGCTCCCAGACCTTGTCGTAGGTGAAGATGTAGAGGACCGAGTAAGGGTGTCGGCCCCATTCCTCGAAGTACGGCGTGCTGACCATGAGGACGGGGCCGACCCCGGGCAGCTCCCGGTGCTCGGTCCAGTGCTCCTGGAGCCCGGCGACCGCGACGAGGTCCTCGTCCGCGAGGCGGCGCGTCGGAAGCTCCGGGAGGAGCATGAGGTCGGGGCTCTCCATCGAGTCGAAGAGGACCTCTCCCGACACCGAGAGGATGAAGAGGCGGTGCAGGTCCTCGTTCAGCTGCATCGTGTCGCGGACGATGTCCCGGAACTTGTAGGCCCCCGACCGGTAGTAGAGCCTCCAGGCGCTGCAGAGCTGGTTGTTCGTCGTCTTGGCGAAGCCCAGGGCGTAGGCCTCGAGGAGGGACTTCTGGTCGCGGACCCTCACGAAGAGGAGCGTCCCCGAGACGATCAGGAGCAGGGCCCCCATCAGCGCCGAGAAGATGAGCGTGAAGCGCCGGCGGAGGGACCTGCGAACGGGGCTCATCGCAGCGTCACGTCCCTGAGGTCGAGCTGGCCGTCGGCGCGGGTCTCCCAGGCGACGCCGGGGGTCAGGGCGTGGCGGTCGTAGCTGGCGATGAGGGGAATCCAGGGCAGGTCTTCGACGACCTGCTTCATGGCCTGCTGGAGCAGGTCGCGCCGGGCGGCCGGGTCGAGGGTCCTGCCGATCTGCTCGACCGCCGAATCCATCTCGTCACGGTGGTAGCCGCAGGACCGGGCCTCGGACCGCTTGCCGTAGAAGTTCCCCTCGAAGAGCTCTCCCGCGTCGCCGGTGGAGCAGATCCAGCCCGACAGGAAGAGGTCCGCGTCGCAGGCCGCGGACCGTTTCTCGAATTCCTCGAGGCTGACGGGCACCTCTTCGACGGCGACCCCGGCGGCAACGAAGGAATCGATGATCTTCCGGCTGAAGGGCCCCCCTCCGGTCACCGTCAGGAAGCGGAGCGGAGAGGCCTGGCGGAACCCGGCCTCGGCGAGGAGCCGGCGGGCCTCCCCCGGATCGAAAGCCGGCACGGTGAGCGCGGGGTTGTATCCGACGATCGCCGGCGGGACGAACTGGCTCGCCGGGAAGGACCCGTCGCCCGGCACCACCGAGGCGAGGTCCTTGTAGTCGATCGCGGCGCGAAGGGCCCGCCTCACGCGGACGTCGGAAAGAGGGTTCTCCGGCCCGCCGGAGATTCTGAGCGCGAGGAAGTGGACCGCGAGGCCCGGCCGTTCGACGAGCTCGAAGCCGTCGTCCCGGCGGTGGGCGGACCAGGTCGACGCGGTGGGGGAGAAGACGATGGCGGGCGCGAGCCGCTTCGCCTCGGTCCACATCGCCTCGTCGTCCGTGACGACCCGGAAGACGACGGCGGGGACCTTCGGAGGCCCGTCCCAGTAGTCCTCGTGCGCCTCCAGGCGCAGGAACTCGCCCTTGCGCCAATCCGCGATCCGGTACGGGCCCGTTCCGGCCGGGGCCCGGAAGAACTCCTCCTCGCCCTGACGGTCAATGGCCTTCTTGGGAAGGATGTAGACGTAGGAGAGGACGGAGAGGAGACCGGCCGGCCGCTCGGAGCGGACGTCTATCGTGAGGGGATCGACGACGGTCACTTCGGTGATGGCCGAGACGTAGCGGTGGATGTCCCGGTCCGGGAGGGTCCTGAGCCGCTCGATCGAGTAGGCGACGTCGTCAGCGGTGAACGTTGACCCGTCCTGGAACAGCACCCCGTCGCGAAGCCGGAATCGCCAGACGGAGCCGTCGCGGATCTCCCAGGACCTGGCGAGACAGGGGGTGAAGGCCATCTGCCGGTCGTACTTCACGAGCGGCTCGAAGACGTTCATGGCGAGCGTGTCGGTCACGAACTCGAACTTCTCGTTGGGGTCCAGCGTCTGGACGTCGGAGGGCCAGACGACGTGGAGCACCCTCGTCCGCCCCCGGCCCGAGCAGGCCACGGCGAAGGCGAGAGCGGCGAGACCGGCCAAAAACAGCCCCAGCCGAGCCGTGCGACTCCTCCACACGCGGACATCGTAACCCGATCGCGGATGGCCCTGAGGGAAGAGTCGGGGAATCGGAACGGGGTCGGAATCGTTTCGAGGAACACACGGGAGGGAATCGCGCATGCCGAAGCACCCGACCCTCGAGGATCTCCGCAGCCTGCTCTCCCCGCGCAGGGAGCCCTGCGTCTCCATCTTCCTGCCCCTTCCCCGGCACGGACCGGAGCTCGCCGCGGCACCGCTGCGGTTTCGCGCCCTCGTCCGGCAGGCCGGGGCGCTCCTCGAGGAGCGCTACGACGAGAAGAGGGTGAAGGCGCTGCTCGCGCCGCTCTCCGGGCTCGCCGAGGCCGGAGACGTCTTCACGCCCGGTCCCGACGGCCTGGCCGCCTTCCGGGCCGACGGGCTCTTCGAGACCTACCGTCTCTGGCCTTCCCCGGACGAGAGAGCCGTCGTCGCCGACAGCTTTCACGTCAAGCCCCTCCTCCGGAGCCTCCAGAACAGGAATCGCTATTTCGTCCTCGCCCTCGGCTCCCGGCAGTGCGCCCTCTACGAGGGCTCGGGGAACGGACTCGTCCCGCGAGCCGTCCCCGGCCTCCCGCCGTCCCCGGAGAGCGTCGTCACCACGCTGACGGGGGGCCGCGGGGGCTCCCCGCGTGGCGGGCCGCGCTCTGCCTCGGCCGGCTCCGGGAAGGCGCCGGCCGAGGGGGACGGGGCTCGCAGGGAAGACCTTCTCCGCTTCTTCCGGGCCATTGACGAGGCGCTCCGGGACGGCCTGCGCGAGGAGGCGCCGATCGTCGTGGCGGCCGCCGCGACGATCCAGCCCGCCTTCCGGGAGGTCTGCAAGCGCGGGGACCTCTTCGCGGAGGGGGTCGAAGGAGCGGTCGACGACGTCGGTCCGGAGGAGCTGCACGACCGGACGTACCCGACGGCCCGGCGGGCTCTCGACGCCCGGGACGAGGAGCTCGTCGAGGACTTCCGCCGCCAGCTCGACCGGGGCCTCGCGGCGGACGTCCTGACGAGCGTCGCCGAGGCGGCCGTGCAGGGACGCGTCCGCCGCCTCCTCGTCGCCGACGGGAAGCCTCTCTTCGGACGGGTGGACCGGACCACGGGGGAGGTGATCCTCCACGCCGGGCAGAGCGGTCCCCAGGACGACGACGTCCTGGACGACCTCGCCGAGCTCGTCCTGGGACGGGGGGGAGAGGTCCTGGTCCTGGATCCCGGCCGGATGCCGGGGTCCGTGGCGGCGGCCGCCACTTTCCGCTGGTGAGCTTCTGGCGCCGCCGCGCGAGGCCGCGGCGGCGCTGGCATCATGGGCCGGCGCTACGGCGCCGGGGAGGTGAATGATGGAGCTGCTGGACGCGGGGCGCAGCGTCCTCGTCGTGATCGACCTGCAGGGGAAGCTGATGGAAGTGATCCACAGGCCCCGGATGGTCGTGGAAGCGACACTGCGTCTCATGAAGCTGTCCGAGATCTTCGGCGTTCCGGTCATCCTGACGGAGCAGTACCCGAAGGGGCTCGGCCCGACCCATCCGGAAGTGATGGCGGGTTTCGAGGCGCTCTCGGTCCCGAAGCGTTCCCTGGCCAAGACGGCTTTCGGCTGCTGCGGCGAGCCGGCCTTCCTGAAGGCGCTCGACGAGCTCCGCCCCCGCCTCCGGTCCGGACCGAGGCAGGTGGTCGTGGCCGGCATCGAGACGCACGTCTGCGTCATGCAGACCGTCCTCGAGCTGATCCACTGGGGCAACCAGGCCCACGTTTCGTGGGACGCCGTGAGCGGCCGCGGCGAAGAGCACCGCCGTCACGCGCTCGAGCGGATGGCCTCGGCCGGCGCCGTGATCACCAATCACGAGTCCGTCGGGTTCGAGTGGGCGCGGGACAAGAACCACCCCCGGTTCAAGGATCTCTCGAATCTCCTGAAGGACGGCCAGCCCCAGGCCTGAGCCCCGGCGTGGAGCGGGCCCCGGCCCGCTCCACGCCGCGGCTCGGCCCGTGCCTTCAGGCGGGCGGTCCGGGGCGTTCGGGGTGGGGGTCGACGCCGACGGGCGTGACGGCGGACTCGTCCACTTCACCCGTCCGGATCCGGACGACCTTTTCCACGGGCAGGACGAAGATCTTGCCGTCTCCCACCTCGCCGGTCCTCGCGGCCCTCACGATCGCCGCGACCGCAGGCTCGACGAAGTGGTTCGAGACCCCGATCTCGATGCGGACCTTCTCCGACAGCTCCATCTTCACGGTCGTCCCGCGGTAGGTCTCCACCCTCTCCGTTTCGCCCCCGTGTCCCTGCACGCGCGAGATCGTCAGCCCCTGGACGTCGGCGCGGAAGAGGGCCTCGAGGACGTCGTTGACCTTCTCGGACCTGACGACGGCGACGACGAGCTTCACGAGCGCACCTCCGAGGGGATCTCCACGGCGGAGGCGCCGCGGGGAATCGCGACTGCCGGTTCGCGCAGGAGGAGGAGAGCGCCCTCGCCCGTCGTGTAGGCCTCTTCCCCGTGCTGGGTGACGTCGAGGCCCAGGCCCTCCTCGCCGGAAGTCGCCTTGAGCGGTGTGAAGAGGGCGATCGCCTTCAGGAGGCCGAACGTGACGAGCCCGCTCCAGGCGAAGGCCGCCAGGCAGGCGACGAGCTGAACGAGGAGCTGCCGGGGGTTGCCGGACAGGAGCCCTTCCACGGGCGAGCCCCACGATGAAGCGGCGAAAAGGCCCGTCAGGAGCGCGCCGACGAGGCCGCCCAGGCCGTGGGCGGCGACGACGTCGAGCGAGTCGTCGAGTCGGGTCCGGGCGCGCCAGAGGATCGCGAAGTAGGAGGGGAACGCCGCGATCGCCCCGATGGCGAGGGCGGAGAGGGGCGAGACGAAGCCGGCGGCGGGCGTGATCGCGACGAGGCCGACGACGATCCCGGTCGCGGCCCCCACGGCGGTCGCCTTCCGGTTGCGGAACAGGTCCAGGAACGACCAGACGACGAGGGTGGCGGCCGGGGCGAGGAACGTGTTGGCGAAGGCGAGGGCCGCGGCGTCGTTCACGCCGAGCGCGCTTCCGCCGTTGAACCCGAACCAGCCGAACCAGAGCAGGCCCGCCCCGAGCAGGGTGAACGGGACGTTGTGAGGGAGCATCGCCTGGCGCGCGTGGTCCTTCCGGGGGCCGAGGACGAGGGCCGCGACGAGGGCCGCGGCGCCGGCGTTCACGTGGACGACCGTGCCGCCGGCGAAGTCGAGCGCGCCGATCTTCGCGAGGAGCCCGCCTCCCCAGACCCAGTGGGCGACGGGGGCGTAGACGGCGAGGGACCAGAGCGTGATGAAAGCCAGGTACGGACCGAACCGCATCCTCTCGACGATCGCCCCCGAGATGAGGGCCGCCGTGATGATCGCGAACGTCCCCTGGTAGACGGCGAAGAGGAGGTGCGGGATCGTCGTCGCCGCCGGGCCGGGCTCGAGCCCGACTCCCGCGAGAAGCGCCCAGGAGAGGCCCCCGGCGGCGGGCGTTCCCGGCGAGAACGAGAGCGTGTACCCGAGGAGGACCCAGGCGACCCCGACGAAGCCGAGTGACGCGACGCTCATCATCATCGTGTTCAGGGCGTTCTTCGAGCGGGCGAGGCCCCCGTAGAAGAAGGCGAGCGCCGGCGTCATCAGGAGGACGAGCGCCGTCGAGAGGAACATCCAGGCGGTGTCGGCGCGGTTCATCGGTCTTCCCCCGGTCGGTCCGCGCTCTCGAATCGTCGGTTCATGAGGGCTCCCTTCGGTTCGCCCGGCGGGCGTGCGCTGAAGGGAGCAACGGGCGTGCACGGCCTTCGCCGTCCTCTCGGATGCCCGAAAACGCTCTCAGGTCAGAGACTTGGAGCGCGAACGAGTGCGTCGTTCGGCTCGAATGACTATGACAGAAATGTCGAACAGTTCCTGGAAACCGACAAAAACGTTTGGAATCAGGGACGAAAACGGCGAGCGTCGATTCCGTGGCGCCTGAGGCGGTAGGCGAGGATTCGCTCGGTCGTCTGGAGGAGACGGGCAGCCCGGGCGCGGTTTCCGCGAGCGATCTTCACCGCGTCGAGGAGAAGGTCCTTCTCGAACGCGCCGAGAGCCTCTTCGAGGGACGACTGGGGAAGGGTCCCGGAGACTTCGGCCGTCTGCAGGGTCGGCGGAAGGTGGTGGGCGTGGATGACGCCCCCGTCGCAGACGAGAATGGCCCGTTCGATGCAGTTCGCGAGCTCGCGGACGTTGCCCGGCCAGTGGTAGCTCATGAGGACGTCGATGGCCGTCGTCGCGATCCGCCTGACGTCCTTCCTGTGCTCGCGCGCCAGCTTCTCGACGAAGAAGTCGGCGAGGAGCGGGATGTCGGTCCGGCGTTCGCGCAGGGGCGGGACGAAGATGGAGAAGACGTTCAGCCGGTAATACAGGTCCTCGCGAAACGTCCCCGCGCGCATCGCGGCCTCGAGGTCCTTGTTGGTCGCGGCGATGAGCCGGACGTCGACCCGGACGGTCCGGGTGCCGCCGACCCGCTCGAACTCGCGCTCCTGAAGGACGCGGAGGAGCTTCACCTGGATTCCCGGGGAGAGCTCGCCGACCTCGTCGAGGAAGAGGGTCCCGCCGTTCGCGAGCTCGAAGCGGCCGGGTCGCTGCGCGCGCGCGTCGGTGAAGGCGCCGGCCTCGTGCCCGAAGAGCTCCGACTCGACGAGGCTCTCCGGGAGCGCCGCGCAGCTCACCCGTACGAACGGGCGCGCCGACCGGGGCGAGCCGTAGTGGATGGCGTGGGCCACGAGCTCCTTGCCGGTGCCCGATTCGCCGCGGACGAGGACCGTCGCGTTCGACGGGGCGGCCTGCGCGACGAGCTCGTAGACGCTCCGCATCGGCGCGCTGTTTCCCACGAGGTTCCTGAGCTCGTAACGCTCGCGGAGCTCTTCTTTGAGAGCTCGGTTCTCGTCGAGGAGCTTCCGGCGCTCGGACTCGACCCTCCCGTGCGCGCGGAGTGTCTGGCCGAGCATCGCGGCGGCGATCTCGAGAACGGCGGCCGCCTCCTCCCAGTCCCGGCTCTCGTCGCGGGGGAACGCCGCGGCGAGGACCCCGGCGCGCTTCTTTTCGCCCGGGATGGGGACGGAGACGTAGGCCACTTCGCGGCGCCTCTTCCGGGCGGCGGCGAGGAGGCCGGAGCGGTCCAGGAAGAGGGGCTCCTTCCCGGCGTCGGGGAGGACGACCGGCCGGCCGCTCTCGTAGACCCGGCCGGTGATCCCCTCGCCGGAGCGGAAGCGGGCGCGCCGGACGGAGTCGCTCGCGAGGCCCGACGCGGCGTCGACGCGCAGCTCCCCGGTGCCGGGGTCGGCGAGGGCCACGGTGGCCGCCAGGGTACCGAGCTCGTCCTCGAGGAGCTCGACGACCCTCGCGATGGCCGAGGTGCGGTCCAGGGTGCGGGAGAGGGCACTTGCGATCTCCCGAAGCGCCTGGAGGCCAGAAAGGTGCGGCGCCGTCACCCGTCAATAATATGACAAAATTGTCGTAAATGAGAATAACTATTACAAAAATGCATGGACCTCAGCGGCGGGCGGGGCGAAGGTCGACGGCGCGGGTCCGTCGGTTTCGGCTCTGGGTCCATTCGAGGTCCGGCCGGATGGCGTAGAGGCTCGAGCGAAGGAGGAGGGGAATCGCCGGAGTGTCCTCGGCGAGGAGGCGGAATGCCGCCCAGAGGGCGTCGCGGCGAGCCGCCGGGTCCAGCGTCCGGGCGGCGCGGGCGACGAGGGCGTCCAGCTCGGGGCGTGAGTACCCGAATCGGTTCGCCGTGCCGAGGCCTCCCGCGGGGGTGTGGAAGAGCGCTTCGAGGACGTCCGAGCCGTCTCCGGTGCCGGCGGCCCAGGACATGAGGAAGAGGTCCGGCGGATCGGCCGCGAACCGAGCGTAGAAGTCGGGCTGGGGAAGAGGCTCGGGAGCTATCCGGATCCCGGCGGCTTCGAGCTGCTTCACGAGGGCGCGACCGACGTCGGCATGCGTGTCCGCGAACGTCAGGCGAAGCTGCCGGCCTCCGGGGAAGCCGGCCTCGGCGAGGAGGCGGGCCGACTCGGCAAGGTTCGGCGGGGCGGGAGACGTGCCGGAGATGTGGCCGAAGACCCCGGCGGGGGCGAACTGGTCCATCGGGATCGAGGGCTTGCGCTCCTCCTCGGGAAGCAGACGGATCCGGTCGATCGCCGCGGCGATCCCTTTCCGGACGCGGGGGTCGGCGTACGGGCTCGGGGGCCGCACGGCGAAGCCGAGAAGCGTGACGCCGAGACCCGGGACGGAGACGAGCTTCATCGAGTGCAGCCGGGCGGCCCACCCGGCCATCTCGTACGGGAACCTCGAGACGACGTCGGCGTGCCCCATCGGGACGGCCTCCCCCCGGCTCCTGGCGTCCGGGAAGGACAGGAAGCGGACCCGGTCGAAGGCCGGGGCCGGCCCCCAGTGCTTCTCGAACCGTTCCGCGTCCGGCCGTGCCGCCGATGAACCGGTAAGGTCCGGTACCGACCGGTCTCGTCACGGGTGCGAGGGGCGTGTCCCGCGGGACGATTCCGATGAACGCGAGCTTGTTGAGGAGGACGGGGGACGGGCCGGCGGTGACGATCTCGACCGTCTCCGAATCGACGACCCTCACCTCGGCCACGCTCTCGAGGTAGTAGGCGACCCTGGAACCCGGGAGCGACCGGGCGCGGCGGAGGGACGCGGCGACGTCCTCGGCCCCGAACGGGCGGCCGTCGTGAAAGACGACACCTCGCCGGAGCCGGATACGCCAGAGCGTGTCGGTGGGGTTCTGCCAGGCGAGGGCGAGCTCCGGCACGAGCTCCATGTCGCGGCCGAAAGCGACGAGACGTTCGTAGAAATGCTCGAGAGTCGAGTAGGTCGACTCCTCGTCGTGAAGGTGGGGGTCGAGGGAAAGCGCCGAGGTCGGCTGACCGAGGCGCAGGAGCGAAGGCTCGGGAACGCCGGGCCTCCGGCATGCCACGACGACGAACGCCAGGGCCAGCCCGACGGCACCCAGGCACCGGTTCCGACGACCTCTGCTCTTCACCCGCTTTCCGGGGACGATTCTACGGCCCGGCCGAAACGGGTAACCTCGAAGCATGAGCGCGCCCTGGGCATTCGAAAGGGATCCCTACCTCACCGAGCTGTCCGTGCGGGTCGTCGGGACCGGAACTGACGAAGGACGCCCCTGGGCGGCTCTCGACGACACGATCCTCTACCCCGAGGGGGGCGGTCAGCCGGGCGACCACGGCCACCTCGGAGACGCTCCCGTCCTGGACGTGAAGATGGTCGAAGGCGTCGTCCGCCACTCCCTCGCCGGGCCGGTTCAGGAGGGTCCGACGGTCGTCCGCCTCGACTGGCGGCGACGCTTCGACCACATGCAGCACCACACGGGGCAGCACCTCCTGACGGCCGTCGCGGCGGACCGTCTCGGCTGGGAGACGACGGCCTTCCACCTCGGGCCCGAGGCCTGCGACATCGAGCTGGCCGCCTCCTCGATCGACCCGACGGCCCTGGCCCGGCTCGAGGAGGAGGTCGCGGCCGAGATCCGTGCGGCCCGCCCGGTCCGTCACCGCCGGGTCGCGCCCGGTGAGCTGGCCACCCTCTCCGTCCGGAGCCGCGGCCTCCCCGAGGGGCACACGGGCGACGTGCGCCTCGTCGAGATCGAAGGCGTGGACCTGAACACGTGTGGAGGGACCCACCTCCGTTCGACGAGCGAGATCGAGGCCCTGAAGCTCCTCGGCACCGAGAAGCTCCGAGGGGGAACGCGTCTCTTCTTCGTGGCCGGAGGCCGGGTCCGCCGCCGGCTCGGCGAGCACGAGGACCGGAGCGCGCGGCTCAGGGCCCTCCTCGGCGCTCCCGACTCCGGGCTCGTCGAGGCCGTCGAGACGAAGCTGGGGCAGCTCGCCGAGAGCCAGAAAGCCCTGCGTGACGCGGAGGAAGCGCTCGCCGACGCGAGGGCCGAGGCGCTCGCCGCGTTGCCGGGATCGATCGTCGAAGCTCACTTCGAGGGGCGCGACCCGGCGTTCCTGGCTCGTGTCGGGAGGCGGTTCTCCTCGCTCCCGGCGACCGCGGTCGCCTTCCTGACGGCCACGAAGGACGGGGCGGGGACGTTTCTCCTCGCGGCCGGGGGCTCCTCGCCGGCCGAGGTCCGCGCCCTCGGAGCCGCCGTCGCCGAGGCCCTCGGGGGGCGGGGCGGCGGCTCAGGGAAGCTCTTCCAGGGCAAGGGGAGCCTCGCTCGGCGGGGGGAGGCGCTCGCGCTCCTCGGCGAACGCCTCCGCGGCTGAGGCCCGGCCGGCCCGGCGCGCGCGGGCGGCCTGGGCGAGGACGGCGAGGACGAAGAACGCGACGGCGAGGCCCCAGAGGACCGCGATCTCGGAGCGGACCTGGGAGAGCGTGGCCCCGGCCTGGTTCACCCTCAGGAGGGCCGGGATCGCGCTCGTGGAGGGAATCGCCTGCGACACGACGCGGAGCCACGCCGGCATCGCCTCCGGGGGCCAGGAGAAGCCCGCGAGGAAGATGGCCGGGAGCGACGTGAAGAGGAGCGCCTGGATCGCCATCTCGCGCCGCGCGAAGAGGACGGAGAGGGCGAGGCCGAGGAAGCTCGTCGCGAGGAGGAAGGGGAGGACGAGCGCGGCTGCGGCGAGGCCCCCGCCCCGGACGGGAAAGCCGAAGGCCCGCGCGACGATGCCGAAGTAGAAGACGGCGTGGACGGCGTAGAGGAGGACGAAGGCGAGGCTCCTCCCCGCGACGGAGGCGGCCGATCGCGCGAGAAGCGGTCCGCTTCCGAGAGCGCCGAGGTCGGCCGCGCCCCGGAGCCCGATGCCGATCAGGAGTGTCTGCTGCAGGATGAGGATCAGGACTCCCGGGACGACGTAGGTCGCGTACCCCTCGGCCGGGTTGAAGAGCGGCCGCGTGACGAGGGGGAGCGGGTCGCGGAAGGCGCGAGCCTTCGCCTCGGGCATCCCCAGCGCCTGGAGGCGCCTGATCTCGACGCCGGCCGAGAAGGTGCCGACGGCCTCGGCGAGGCCGGTGAGGACCTGCCGGTAGACGAGGAAATAGGTCGCGTCGGCGAAGACGCCGACGGTCGCCGGGGTGCCGCGCTTCACGCTCCGTTCGAAGCCGTCGGAAATTGCGAGGACCCCTCCCGCCTCGCCGTCGAGGACGAGCGCTTCGGCCTCCGCGAGGCTCCCGGCCCGCTGGGAAACGCGGATCAGCTCGTGAGCATCCGCCATCCGCACGAGCTGGCGGGAGAGCAGCGACTGGTCGAGGTCGACGACGGCGACCGGGACCTCCTTCAGGACCTCGCGCCGGTAGGGCGTCGGGTAGAAGAAGGCGTAGAGCGAGATCGCGCCGACGAGGACGAGGAGGGCCCCGGGGTCGCGGAGAGCGCCGAGCACCTCGTCGCGGAACGCCCGGAGGACGCTCCTCACGTTCGTCCCCAGTAAGAGGGGTCGCGCATCAGCGAGCGCATCCGCCAGAGCGCGACGGGCGGTACGAAGAGGACGAACGCGGAGAGGGCGGCGAGCGGCCCGAGGGCCGTGGAAGGGGGCGCGCCGCGCGTCGCCTGCGAGAGGAGGAGCTCGAGGTAGTGGGTGAGCGGGAGGAGGGCGCCCCAGACCTTCGCCGCGAGAGGCATCCCGAACGTGGGAAACGTGACCCCGGTGAAGGCGAACGCCGGGCCGCCGTAGAACGCGGCCGCACTCGACGCGAGGCGGAGGTTGGCGGCGAGCGCGACGATGAGGAGCCCCATCGCCTGGCAGGCGAGGACGAAGAGGAGCGTCGCGAGGGCGACGAGGGCCGGGCTCCCGCGAAGCGGCGTGTCGAGGAGGCGGAACGGGACGGCGACGGCGAGGAGCCCGAGCGCCGTGAAGTGGAGCGTCTGCGGGAAGAGCGTACCGGCCACGGCCCTCGTCGCGCTCCCGCCCGCCTCGAGCCATTCGCCCGCCGTCCCGTCGCGCAGCTCGATCCCGAGCGAGTGGACCGCGCCGACGAGGACGAAGATGGAGAGGAGCGTCGGGATGAGCGCCGGTCCCAGGAAGCCGAAGTAGTCGAGACCCGGGTTGAAGAGGGCTCCGCGCAGGGAGCGGACCGGCTCGAACCGGAGGGCCGCGACGTCGGGCGTCTCGCCGAGCGCCTTGCGGGCCTGGATCTCGATCCCCGCCGAGAGGGTCCCGACGGTCGCCTTCATGTCCCGTTTCAGGATGGCGCCCGGGATCATCGTCAGGGCGTTGTAGTGGAGGGCGACCGACGGGGCGGCGCCGCGCTTCACGTCCCGCTCGAGGTGGGCCGGGATCGTCAGGACGCCGTATGCCCGCGCGGAGAGGACCTCGTCGAACGCCTCCGCCGGGCTCGCGAAGGGGCCGGTGACGCGCATCGACTTCGTGGCGTCCACCATCCGGACGAGGCGCCGGGAGAGGACCGAGCGGTCGGCGTCGACGACGGCGACGGGAAGATCGGACGGCAGGCGGTTCCAGAAGATGGCCGTCACGAGGGAGAGCCCCGCGAGCGGCAGGAGGACGAGGAGGACGAGCGCGTACCGGCTCGAGACGAGCCGTTCCGCCTCCCTCCGCGCGGCGCGGACGACGCCGGGCGAGCCGCCTAGCGCGGCCACGTGACGACGGCGCTCATCCCGGGGCGGAGGCCCGCAACGGGGCTCTTCGGGCGCGCCCGGACCTCGAAGGTCTTCAGGTCGAAGCCGCCCTGGGCGCTCGTCGCCCGCCACGTCGCGAAGTCGCCCTGCGGGGCGACGAACGTGACTTTCAGCGGGACCTCGTCGTTCCCGAGCGCCGGGAAGCGCGCCGGGACGATGGCGCCCATCTTCAGCCGCGCGAGGTGGTCCTCGCGGACCTGGAACGTGACCCAGACGTCGGAGAGGTCGACGAGCGTGACGATGGGGAAGCCGGCCGGGACGATCTCGCCCGGTTCGACGTTCCTCCGGTAGACCTCGCCCGCGGCGGGGGAGACGACCTTCGTCTCGTCGAGGAAGGCCTTCACCTCGTCGACGGCCCCCTCGGCGCGGGAGACGAGGGCCGCGGCGGTGTCGCGGTCCTCGCGCCTCGCACCGGCGAGCGCCAGGTCGTAGAGCGCCTTCGCCGCGTCGGCGGCGTCGCGGGAGGTCTTCCACTGCGCCTCGGCCTCGTCGCGCCGCTGCCTCGGGACGACGCCGTCGCGGGCGAGGCGGTCGAGCCGCCCGAACGTCACCTCGGCGAGCTCGGCGGCGTGCCGCGCCCGGTCCCACTGGCTCTTCGCGGCGCGGATTTCCTCTTCGCGGGCGCCCGTGTCCGCTTTCTCCCTCTGGGCCACGGCCCCGGCCTTCGCGGCCTCGGCCTGGTCGAGGCGGGCGCGGATCTCGGGGCTCTCGAGGGTCGCGACGGGGTCGCCCTTCTTCACGGCGTCCCCCTCCTTCACCTCGATCGTCGCGACGCGGCCGGCGACTTTCGCGGCCACGTCGACCTTCGTCGCGTCCGCCTCGCCCTGGATCGTCTCGGGCGCGGGGCGCGCCAGGAGGAGCGCTGCGAGGCCGAGGAGGCCGAGGACGGCGACACCGGCCGCGAGGGCCAGGATTCCCTTCGTTCTGTCCTTCACTTTTCCACGTCTCCCGTGGCGCTCGCGCGGAGCGCCTCGAATCGTTCGGACTGGCCAGCCGCCTCGAGGAGCTCGGCGAGGGCGACGTCGAAGTCGCGCGCCGCCGCCAGCTTCCCGAGCTCGACCCGGGCGAGGGAGATGCGGGCGTCGACGACGTCGAGCGACGTGGCCACCCCCTCCTCGAACCCGAGCGTCCTCACCCGCAGGCTCTCCCGGGCGAGGGCGAGGGCCGCCTCGAACGCCTCGACCTGCTCCTGCGCCTTCCGCGCCTCTCGGTACTTCTTCTCGACGAGCGTCTCCACGTCGCGGCGGGCCCGCTTCGTGACCTCGTCGACGCGCGTGACGCGTTCCTTCGCCGCGACGATTCCCCTCTCCCGCGAGAGGCCGTCGAAGAGCGTCCAGCGGGCCGTTACCCCGGCGGCCCAGACCGGGTCGAGAAGCGTGAGCCCCCCCTTGTAGAGCTCGCGGAAGCCGAACAGGGCCACCTCGGGGTACCAGCGGGCCTTCTCGGCCGTCAGGCCCGCCCCGGCGAGGCCGGACGCGGCGGAGAGTCGGGCGAGCGCGGGGTTCGCCTCGAGGGCCTCCCGCTTGAGCTCGTCGAGAGGGGGGAGGGAGCCGAGGACGAAGAGGGGGGTCGTCGTGGAGAGGGCGTCCGACTCCTCTCCCGGAAACGAGAGGATGTTCGCAAGGGCCTCGCGTGCGAGCGCGAATTCGTGCCGGGCGGCGAGGAGGGCCCGTTCGGCATCGGTCCGCGCGACGTCGGCGTGGAGCCGCTCGGCCCGGGAGAGGAAGCCCTCCTCCTCGAGCCGCCGGGCGCTCTTCACGTGCTCGTCGAGCCCGGCGAGGACCTCGGTGCGGACGGCGACCGCGCGAGCCGCGAGGCGGACTCCGAAGTAGCGCCTCACGAGCTCCGTCGAGAGCCCTTCCTCGACTCCCCGCCGGGACGCCGTCGCGTCGGCGAGCCGCGCACCCGCCGCGTCCCGGGCGGCGTCGACCTTCCCCCCCGTGAAGAGGGGCCAGGTGAAGTTCACGTCGGCGCGTCCGTACGCCTCGTCCTGGACGTCCAGGAGGAAGGGGGGGACGGCCGCGGGCGGCGCGTTCGGGTGGAGCGCGAGGATCACCTGCCGGACGGGATCCAGGTCGATCGTGATCGGGCCGTCGAGCCGCGTGTACCGGGCCCTGGCCTCGACCTTCGGCCAGAGGAGGGCGTCGGCCGCGCCCGTCTCGGCGTCCCGCTCGCGGATCTCGGCGTCCGCGGCGCGGAGCGCCTCGTGGGTCGTGCGCAGGCGTGCGGCGGCCTCGGGGAGGGAGACCTCGACGGCCCGCGAGGGGAGCGCGAGAAGGAGCACGAGCAGCGGGCACGCCGCGCTTCGGACGAGCGATGAGCTGGTGCGGGGGAGCCGGAAACGCCTCATCAAAGGGGGAACTCCTTGAACGAGGTGCCCGAGCGCCGCGAGGGGCGTCGCCGCACCCCGCCGGCCGGCGATGATACGCCTCGCGGGTTCGAGAAGCGCGCCGCGTGCTCCCGGGCCGGTTCCTCAGGCGACGAGGTGGTTCCACCCCTCGTGCCGGATCCGGGCCGCCCAGAGGGGGTGGAAGGCGTGCAGGATCGGAAGGGTCTCCAGAGGGACCGCGGCGCTCCCTTCGGAGATCGCGATCGACCCCTTCACGAGGGCCAGCGGCAGGTTCACCTTCCCCTGGAAGAAGGCGTTCGCCGTGTCGGCGTCGAGCTCGAGGACGACGGCGGGCTCCCAGTCGCGCCCTTTCCCGTTCCAGCTCCACCGGAGGCTCTCTCCCGGCGTCTTCCCGTCCACCGTGGCGGCCACGTCGAGCGTCAGCTTCAGGTCCCGGATGACGAACCGCTGCGGCTTGTCGAGCGCCTTGAGCCGGGGGCCGAACCGCGCGTCGCGCGAAAGGAAGGTGAAGAGGAGGTCGAAGACTCTCCGGAACTCCGCCGGGCCGCCGAACCGGCTCACCGCCTCACGGCCTGCGGGAGGAGCCCTTCGAGAGCCTCGACGTTGACCCCCTCGTGGGAGGCGCTCCAGGCGACACGGCCCCCTTCGAGGAGGATCGCCTGGGGCGACTCGTGCCTCAGCCCGGTCCGGGCCGCGAGCGCATTCGACAGCGCCCGCTGCTCCACGACGTGCACGACGTAGACGACGGCCCCGGGGTGCGCCTTCCGGAACGCGGCCACCTCGCGCCACGCCATCGAGCTGA
>CALMDF010000332.1 GCA_937864895.1 uncultured Holophagales bacterium
CGAGGAAGCTCTGGAAGAACCTCTCCCCGGGCCGGACGACGAAGTACGAGTACATCTCGGCCCAGTACCTGACGCAGGGGCCCGAGAGCGGCAGGGACCTCTCGTTCGCCCCGGACGGCGACCGGATCGCCGTCTTCGCGCGGCGCGAGCGGGGCCGGCAGCTCTTCATCTTCTCGGCCCGCGGCGGCGGCATCATCGATCGGATCCCCGTCGACCCCGACATGCCCCTTTCGCCCGCCTTCTCCCCGGACGGGAGGTCGGTCGTCTTCTCCGGCATCTCCGGGACGGCCCGGGACATCTTCCGGCTCGACCTCGCGACGAAGGAGGTCACGAACCTCTCCCCCGACCCGGGGTACGACACAGCCCCCGTCTACTCGCCCGACGGCAGGTACGTCTACCACACCAAGATCGTCGCGGGCCTGCAGAAGATCGTCCGCTTCCCCGTCGAGGACCCCTCGAAGGTCGAGCAGATCACCTGGGGAGAGGGGAACGACGACGACGCGGCGTTCTCGCCCGACGGGACCCGCCTCTACTTCGCCTCTTCCCGAGGGGGAATCTTCAACATCTACGGCCAGGACCTCGCGACGGGCGAGCTCGTCCAGTACACCGACGTCATCGGCGCCGCCCTCGGCCCGGCTTCGTACGTCGGGCCCGACGGCCAGGAGAAGGTCGTCTTCTCCGGTTACCAGGCGGGCCTCTTCCAGCTCTTCGTCGCCGACGCCCGCAAGCCCTTCCGCAAGCTCGAGGAGAAGGCCCTGCCGCCGGCCCCGATCGTGAAGGGCGCGACGGCCGAGTTCGTCCCGGCCATCGAGGTCGCGATCGACCCCGAGAAGACGGAGCCGAGCAAGTTCAAGCTCTTCGTCGAGGACGCCGGCGCTTACGTCGGCGTCAACTCGGACGGGACGTTCATCTCCTCGGCCCGCCTCAGCTTCTCCGACTACCTCGGGGACCGGCGCGCCGTCCTCATCTGGGACACGCTCGCCGGGTACTCGAACATCAATGCCATCTTCTTCAACCTCAAGCGGCGCACCCAGTGGGGACTCCAGGCCTACGACCAGCGGACCTACTTCCTAGGCCTCAACGAGGTTGGGGAGGTCGTGTCGGACCGGCGCTTCAGCCGGGAGACCGGCGTCAGCGTCCTCGGCGTCTACCCCTTCTCGCGCTACACCCGCGTCGAGGGGACGGTCGGCTTCCTCTCGCGCTCGATCGACGCGGCCTACATCATCACGAACGACGACGGGACGCAGGGCCAGGTCTTCCTTCCGCGCTCGGACGACACGATCCAGGCCGGCGTCGGCTTCGGGTACGACGGCACCCGGTTCAAGTCGTACGGGCCGTTCGGGGGCCAGGCGCTCTCGGTGAGCTACCGCTATCTCCCCGACTTCCAGGACGGGGGGACGCTCACCTCAGACCTCTACGGCGAGGCCCGCGCCTACGTCCCCATCTCCCGCCGGACGAACTTCGCCTTCCGCGTCTTCGGCGGCACGTCCACGGGGTCCGTCCCGACGGTCTACTCCTTCGGCGGGCTCGACACCCTCCGCGGCTACGACTATCGCACGCTCATCGGGAACCACATCGTCTACCTGAACGCCGAGCTCCGCTTCCCCCTGATCGACGTCCTGATGACGGGGATCGGGCTCAACTTCGGCGGCGTACGGGGCCGCTTCTTCTTCGACATCGGCGGCGCGTGGCTCGAGGGGGAGGACTTCGACTGGGTCGAGGACGGCCGCCTGAAGGACGGCCGGTCCGCCTGGGGCGGCGGCTTCACCGCCTACTTCCTCGGGATCCCGTGGAACGTCGACTTCGCCCGGCAGTTCGACGGCCGTTCGAACCTGAGCGGCTGGAAGACGACGTTCTACATCGGCCCCGGGTCCTTCTGACGCGACGGGGGTCGAAAAGGGGTGACGGAAGTCACCCCGGCCCCGCCCGCCGAAGCCTAGAATCGCGCCGTGCGGGTCCGTGTCCTCGGAGCGTACGGCGGCTCCTCGCCGTGGCATCGCCAGACGTCCTTCCTGCTCGACGGGACGGTCGCCCTCGACGCGGGGGCCCTGACCCAGTCCCTCTCGCTCGAGGAGCAGGCCCGCGTCCGCTCGATCGTCGTCACCCACTCGCACCTGGACCACATCGCGTCCCTTCCGTTCCTCGTGGAGAACGTCTTCGCGCGGTCTTCCGGGCCGATCGAGGTCGTCGCGCCGAAGGACGTCGTCTCCCTTCTGAAGGACCACCTCTTCAACGACGCGATCTGGCCCGACTTCACCCGCATCCCGAACCACCTCCTCCCGGCGGTGACCTTCCGCGTCATCGAGGCCGGGGTCCCGTTCCGCGTCGACGGCCTGCAGGCCCTCGCTGTCCCCGTGTCGCACGTCGTGCCGACGTTCGGCTACCTCCTCTGGGACGACCAGGCCTGCGTCGTCTTCTCGGGCGACACCGGGCCGACCGAGGCGCTCTGGACCGAGGCCCGGCGGCGGGCCGACCTGAAGGCCATCTTCGTCGAGTGCTCCTTCCCCGACGCGATGGCCGAGATCGCCGGGATCTCGAAGCACCTGACCCCGGCGACGCTCCGCGAGGAGATGCGCAAGCTCCCCGCCTCCGTGCCCGTGAACCTCTACCACATGAAGCCCCCGACGCTCCCTCAGCTCCGCGCCGACGTCGCCGCGCTCTCGGACCCCCGCCTCCGGATCTTGGACGACGGGGACGAGCTGGAGTTCTGAAGGAGGGACCGGGCCGCCGCGGCCCGCGGCCGCTCAGCGTTCCGGGGAGAGGCGCTCCAGCGCGAGGAGCTCGCTCGCGAGCTCGAAGACGAGGCGGCGGCGGGTTCCTTCGGCGAGGCCGCGCGGCGGGACGGGATCCCTCGGGGTCGCCAGGAGCCTGATCCGCGTGCCGGACGGGCGCTTCTCCAGCCGCCAGGTCCGCGTCCGGAAGATCGCGAGCGGTCCTTCGGCCTCCACCGCGATCCCGTCCGGGAGTCTGGTGACCCGCTCCCGCCGAAGGTATTCCCCTTCCCCGACGAGCGTCCTCTCGAAACCGTCGTCCCGGCGCGAGACGTTCTCCACGGTCCAGCCTTCCGGGAGGAGTCCGGAGTGGAGGTCCGGGTCGGAGAGGATCCGGAGGAGGGGACCGGGCTCGGCCTCGCAGGCGTGGTAGACGGCGAGGGCCGGCTCGGCCGCTCCGGCCGCCGGAGCGCCGGCGAGCGTCTCCGGAAGCGGCGGGCCGAAGAGGGCCTCGAGGCCGTCCCGGTCGGAGCCGGGAAGCGGGAAGCGGAAACGGCTCCAGGAATCCGAGATCTCGAGGACGCCGCCCCTCCAGCGCAGGAGCCGGTCGTCGAGGAGGCGGAAGAGGAGGCCCCCCGGCTCCTCGCCGGCGCCCGCGGCCTCCATCGCCGGGGTTCCCGAGGCAACGCGGAAGAGGAGCCGCTCTTCTCCCCTCGTCTCGAGGAGGACGCCGGCTCCCTCCCCGGGGGCGGGCCGTACGGAAAGCGTCCCGTAGCCCGTCGTCTCCGCCCCGGCCGGAGGGTCGAGACGGACGGGGGCCGGCAGGGGGAAGCCCGCGTCGAGGAGGAGCCGCCCCCCGTCGGCGAGGAGGACCGGGCGGGCCCGGCCGTCCCCGCCTCTCGCGGTGCCCGGCTCGAGGGCGAAGCCGGCGGCCGCGGCGAGCGCCGCGAAGGCGGAGGCCCGGGTGTCGCCGCAGCAGCCGGCCCCCGCCTCCAGCCACGCGGCGAGAACCTCCCCGGCGCCGAGGCCCGGGGCGGCTCGGCGGAGCGGGACCTGAGCCTGGAACCTCGTGAAGAGGTCGGCGAGAAGGCGCGGCTCGGGGAGCACCCCGGGCGCGTGGCCGAGCGCCTCGAGCGCCTCCCCGAAGACGTTCACGCCTCCGCCCTCAGCGGAGCGCCGGGTGCGCCGCGAACGCGAGGGCGGCGACCCGCGGGTCGGCGGCGAGCTCCGGGTGGAACGTCGCGGCGACGAGGTTCCCCTCCCTCACGAGGACCGGTTCGCCGTCGCGGCGCGCGAGGACCTCGACGTTTGGCCCGAGGTCCGCGAGCTTCGGCGCCCGGATGAAGACCGCCTCGAGCGGCGCGGCGCCGAGGGCGTCGCGGTCGAGGTCGGTGAGCGAGACGACGGCGGAGTCGAGCTGCCGTCCGTAAGCGTTCCTCACCGCCGTCGCGGCCAGGAGTCCGAGGCCGTCGCGGGAGGGGCCCTCGATCCTCCGGCTCGCGAGGATGACCCCCGCGCAGGTGGCGAAGACCGGGTCGCCGCGCCGCGCGACGTCGACGATCGCTTCGGCGACCCCGGTCCCTTCCATCAGCTTCCACATCGTCGTGGACTCGCCTCCCGGCAGGACGAGCCCGTCGGACGCCCGGACTTCGGCTGCCGTCCGCACCGGGCGGGCGTCGACGCCGAGGCGCGCGAGCGCCGCCGCGTGCGCCTCGAAGTCGCCCTGCAGGGCGAGGACGCCGACCACCGTCACCAGCCCCGGGTCTGGAGGAGCTCCGCCTCGACGAGCTTCGCAGCCTCGATCCCCTTCATCCCCTCGCCGAGGTTCTCGGAGGCCTTCGCGACGCGGGCCGGGTCGTCCCAGTGGGTCGTCGCCTCGACGATCGCCCGGGCGCGGACGGCGGGGTCCGCCGACTTGAAGATCCCGGAGCCGACGAAGACCGCCTCGGCGCCGAGGATCCGGCAGAGGGCGGCGTCGGCTGGCGTCGCGATGCCGCCGGCGGCGAAGTTCGGAACCGGGAGACGCCCGTTTTCGGCCACCCAGACGACGAGCTCGAACGGCGCGCCGAGCTGCTTTGCGGCCGCCATCCACTCGTCGCGCGAGAGGAGGGTGAGCGCCTTCATCTGCCGCGTCACCTCGCGCAGGTGCTTCACGGCGTGGACGATGTCTCCCGTGCCGGCCTCGCCCTTCGTGCGGATCATCGCGGCCCCCTCGCCGATCCGGCGGAGCGCCTCGCCGAGGTTGCGGCATCCGCAGACGAACGGGACCTTGTAGTCGTGCTTGTAGACGTGGTTCTCCTCGTCCGCCGGCGTCAGGACCTCGCTCTCGTCGATGAAGTCGACCTCGAGCGCCTCGAGGACGCGCGCCTCGGCGAGGTGCCCGATGCGGCACTTGGCCATCACGGGGATGGAGACGGCCTCCTGGATCTCCCGGATCTTGGCGACCGGGGACATGCGCGCCACCCCGCCGTCGCGGCGGATGTCGGACGGGACGCGCTCGAGCGCCATGACGGCGGAGGCGCCGGCGTCCTCGGCGACCTTCGCCTGCTCGGCGTTGACGACGTCCATGATGACGCCGCCCTTGAGCATCTCGGCGAGGCCCACCTTGACGCGGAACGCGTCGGACGTGAACGGGGAGGAGAAGACGGGGCTGCTGCTCATGGCTCTTGTCCCTTTCAGATCTGGATGAGGGCTTCCTCGCGCCGCTCCTCGGCGCGGGGGGCGCGGCGGAGCGCCCGGCGGACGGCGGCCCGGGCCAGCACACCGACGCTCTCGAGGGCCTTCTCGAGCTCGGCGCCCGAGCTGCGGGCGACGGAGATGCGGAGGTTCGGGGTGTCGGAGCGGTCGGGGGCGTAGTCCCCGCCGGGGGAGACGAGGACCCCCTCCCCGCGGGCCGCCTCGGCGAGCTCGCGGCCGGAGACCCCGGGCGGCAGCTCGACCCAGAGGACCCACCCCCCGAGCGGGCGCTCGCAGCGCGTCCCGACGGGGAAGGCCCGGAGGACGGTCTTCTGCGCCAGGGAGAGCCGCGCCTTCAGCCGCGCCTTCACCCGGAGGAGGTGGCGGTCGTAGTCGCCGCGCGAGACGAAGACGTTCAGCGCGGCCTGCAGGACCGGCGGCGAGGTGAGCTCGCCGATCCGCTTGAGCGCCGCGAGGCGGTGGACGAACTCGCGGGGGCCCGAGATCCAGCCGACGCGCACGCCCGGGAAGAGCGCCTTGGAGATCGTCCCGAGGTGGACGACGTGTCCCGGCGCGAGGGCGGCGAGCGGCGGCGGGAGCTCTCCCTCGACGAGGAGGTCGGCGTCGAAGGCGTCC
>CALMDF010000333.1 GCA_937864895.1 uncultured Holophagales bacterium
GCCGACTCCATCATCGGGCTCCACGGGGAGAACCTCGACTGGGCGACCGGCTTCCACTTCGACGACGCCTCGCCGCACGCCCTGGCGGCCGGCGTCCTCCACGCCCAGAGCGTCTTCTTCCACCGCGACGCCTGGTCGCGCCTCGTGAGGAACGGGATGCGGGCCGACTTCTCCTGGGGCCGCTCGGCCAACGACTACGAACTCGTCTACCGGCGCGCGCGGGAAGTGCGCGGGCTGCCCTGGTAGCCGAACCGCCCTAGAGCTCCTCGTCCCTCACGCCCAGGCCCGACACGAGATCGACGAGCGCCGCGTGGACCGGGGGTCCCGCAGCGAGGATGTTCCCGCGCGCGCGCCAGGCGCCGCCGCCGTCGAAGTCGGTCACGACGCCGCCGGCCTCGGAGACGAGGACCGCGCCGGCGGCGGAGTCCCAGGGCGACAGCCCGAGCTCGAAGAACCCGTCGAAGATTCCGGCGGAGAGGTAGGCGAGGTCGAGGGCGGCGCTCCCGGCGCGGCGGACCGACTGCACCTCGAGGAAGACCGCCTTGAAGACCCTCAGGTAGGTGTCGATCCGGGCCTGGACACGGAACGGGAAGCCCGTCGCCAGCGCGGCCCCGGCGAGGCCGGGCCTCTGCGGAACCCGGACCCGCGTCCCGTTCCGGAAAGCGCCGGCGCCCTTCTCGGCGACGAAGAGGTCCCTCTTGACGGGGTCCCAGACGACGCCGAGGACGAGCTCGCCGTCGCACCCGCCCGCCGTCCGCCCGATCGAGACCGCCCAGTGCGGAAAGCCCCGGACGAAGTTCGCCGTACCGTCGAGCGGGTCGACGATCCAGGCGGGAGCGCCGGCGTCGGGCCCCACGGCGCCCCCCTCCTCCCCGAGGAAGAGGTCGCCCGGAAAAGCGCCGAGGAGGACCTCCTTCACGAGCGCCTCGCTCTCGCGGTCGGCCCGAGAGACGACGTCGTTCCGCCCCTTCTCCTCGACCTCGGACGGGTCGAGCGAGCCGAAGTGGCCGAGGAGGAGGCCGCCCGCCCTGTGGGCGGCCTCGAGGGCCGCGTCGAGCGCGCGCGAGCCCTCCATCAGTGCCGGCGGATGACGCTGTCGAGGATCATCAGGAAGGCGCTCTGCTGCTGGGCCTCGGTCTTGTTGATGACCGCGAGGCAGGCCCCCTGCGGGAAGAGGCGGTGGAGCTCGTCCGCGTCGTGGCCCGAGACGATGACGATCCTCTTCTCGCTCACGCCGCGCTCCTTTGCGAAACGGGCGACGGAACGGCCGTCCAGGACCGGCATCTCGAGGTCCACGAGGAGGAGGTCCACGTCCGGCCCGAGGTGGGAGAGGGCCGCCACCGGGTCCTGGTACGCCTCGAACGCGACCCTCGGCCCGTAGCGGTCCGCGAAGATACCCCTCCAGGAGGCCGCGTAGGCCGGCGAGTCGTCGACGAGGACGACGCGCTTCACCCGGAACGGGGGCGCGGCGGGAGGGCTGGTCTCGGTCACGGCGAAAAAGGGACGGGAACGGTCCGGAGCCCGCGCCGTCGTCAGCCGGCCGCTTCGGGGGCCCCGGCCACGCCGGGCCGGTGGACCTCGAGGCCGCCGACGAACGTCCGCTCGACACGTCCCCGGAGGGTCTTTCCGGCCCAGGGGGAATTCGCCGAGAGCGAGCGGAACGCGGAGAACGTGGTCGAACGCGTCGTCGAGAAGAGGACGACGTCCGCGGGCGCGCCCACCGCCAGCGTCCCGTAGGGCAGGCCGAAGAGCCGCGCCGGGGCGGTGGACATCGCTTCGACGAGACGGGAGAGCGAGAGGAGACGCGGGACGACGAGCCCGTCGAGGAGGACCGGGAGCGCCGTCTCGAGGCCGGTGACGCCGAACGGAGCCGCCGCGAACTCCATCGCCTTCTCGTCGGCGTGGTGCGGGGCGTGGTCCGTCGCGATGCAGTCGATCGTGCCGTCGGCGAGCGCCGAGACGAGCGCCTGCCGGTCGGCCTCGCCGCGGAGCGGGGGGTTCATCTTGTAGCGGGTGTCGTAGGAGGAGCGGGCGAGGTCCTCGTCCGTCAGCAGGAGGTGGTGGGGCGTCACCTCGCAGCTCACGGGGACGTGCGCGGCGCGGGCGCGGCGGATCGCCGCGAGGCTGTCCCTCACGGAGACGTGCGCCACGTGGAGACGCGCTCCCGTCAGGGCGGCGAGCTCGACGTCGCGGGCCACCATCGTCGACTCGGCGACGGCGGGCCAGCCGGGAAGCCCGAGGCGGGTCGAGGCCCAGCCCTCGTTCATCTGCCCGCCCGCCACGAGGTTCGGGTCCTCCTCGTGGACGACGACCGGCAGGTCGAACATCGACGCGTACTCGAGGGCCCGGCGCATCAGGTCGGCGTTGACGACCGGCCGGCCGTCGTCGGAGATCGCGACGATGCCCTCGGCCTTCATCAGGCCGATCTCGGCGAGCGCGAGGCCCTTCTGCCCCTTCGAGACGGCGCCGATCGGGAGGACGCGCACGCGCGCCGTCTCGCGGATCCGCTTCTGGACGTACGACGCGGTGGGGGCGTCGTCGATCACGGGGTCCGTGTTCGGCATGCAGCAGACGGTCGTGAAGCCGCCCGCCGCCGC
>CALMDF010000334.1 GCA_937864895.1 uncultured Holophagales bacterium
GTCGAAGGCGCTGCGCGTGGACGTGGCGCCCGACCCGGCGCAGATGACGGCCTACAAGGACCCGGGGCTCGCCTGGGGCTCCGGTCACAAGAACCTGAAGGTGGGGCCCGAGGCCTACACGTTCTTCCTCGGGCAGCTCTCCCCCGGCAGGCACTCGGTGGTGCTGCGCGACTTCGACTTCGGGAGCTCGCAGTCGACCGGCACGTTCACGGTGGAGGGGAGCGACTACGCCGCCTACGCGAAGCTGCACGAGCAGATGAAGGGGGCCGTCGCCGCCTCGGCGACCTTCCCCGAGGCGAGGATGAGGAACTCCGCCCTCGAGTCGGAGATGAAGAAGCTCCTCGAGAACGCGGGCTGGAAGGGGATCCGGCGGCTCGCCATCGTCGACAAGGACTGGTGGATCGACCGGGTCGCCGGCGGCGACAGCCCCGTGGAGTCGCGCCACCTCGACGCGGCCGCCGAGGCCTGCGACACCCAGGGCTGCTACTACAAGGTCTGCACCTTCCACCAGCGTTCGCAGCTCGGAGGAGGCTTCGGCCGCCTCGAGCTGACCCACCAGGGCGCCCGGAAGCCCCTTCCGTAGGCGACCCGAGCCCCGGGGTCAGGTCTACCGTCTACACTCTACGCGGCCGCGTAGAGTGTAGACGGTAGACCTGACCCCTCGGAAAGCTACTTCCCGGCGAGCCAGCGCTCGGCGTCGATGGCGCTCTTGCAGCCCTCGCCGGCGGCGCTGATGGCCTGGCGGTAGATGTGGTCGGCGACGTCGCCGGCGGCGAAAACCCCCTCGACGGAGGTGTAGGTCGTCGGGTGCTTGATCTTCAGGTAGCCGACGTCGTCCATGTCGAGCTTGCCGCGGAAGAGCTTCGTGTTCGGCTCGTGGCCGATGGCCGAGAAGTAGCCCTGCACCGGGATGACGCGCTCCTCGTTCGTCTTCACGTTCTTCACGCGGATGCCGGAGACGCCCGTCGCGGGCTCGCCGAGGATCTCGGTGATCGTGCTGTCCCAGACGACCTCGATCTTCGGGTTGTCGAGGGTGCGCTGGGCCATGATCTTCGAGGCGCGGAACTCGCGGCGGCGGTGGACGAGCCAGACCTTCGTCGCGAACTTCGTGAGGAAGTTCGCCTCCTCCATCGCGGTGTCGCCGCCTCCGACGATGGCGACCTCCTTGCCGCGGAAGAAGAAGCCGTCGCACGTGGCGCAGGCCGAGACGCCGTGCCCCTGGAGCTTCTTCTCGCTCTCGAGACCGAGGTACTTGGCCGTGGCCCCGGAGGCGATGATGAGCGCGTCGCAGGTGACCTTCGCGCCGCTCTCGAGGGACAGGGTGAACGGACGGTTCGCGACGTCCGCGCCGACGACGGTGTCGGTCGCGATCTCGGTGCCGAAGCGGATCGCCTGCTTGCGCGTGACGTCCATGAGCTCGGGGCCCTGGATCCCGTGCTCGAAGCCGGGGTAGTTCTCGACCTCGGTCGTGGTCGTCAGCTGCCCCCCCGGCTGCTCCCCTTCGAAGACGACCGGCTCGAGGCTGGCGCGGGAGGCGTAGATGGCGGCGGTCAGGCCCGCGGGGCCCGAACCGATGATGGCGACCTTGTAGTGGCTCTTGCTGGGCATCTCTTCCTCGCTGAGGCGGCGGTGATCTCGCAGAGTGTAGACGGTAGACCTGACCCCATCCTGGGGAGTGACCTCGGCCGGGGGCCGGGGCGCAGGGGTCGATTCTGCACCGGGGGACGGGAGGGGGCGCTCTTTTGATATCGTCCGGGCGGTCGTCCGACGATGGTCCGGTCCCCGTTTCGAGAACGGAGTTTCCGGCTCCATCAGATTAGAACGATTCTATTCAGGAGTCCAACACCGAGAGTCGATAACTCGCTTCAAACGCCCTTTCCGCCGCTTGACAGCTCCTTGTAATTAGAATTAATCTAAAGAAAATTCTCGTCAGGAGGGTCCAGATGGCCGACCTCAAGGGAACGAAGACCCACGACAACCTGCTCCACGCTTTCGCCGGCGAGAGCCAGGCGAATCGCCGCTACCTGTACTTCGCCGACAAGGCCGACATCGAGGGCTACCCCGAGGTCGCCGGGAACTTCCGCGACACGGCCGAGGGCGAGACGGGCCACGCGCACGGGCACATGGACTACTTGAAGGCCGCCGGCGACCCGGCCACCGGCCTTCCGTTCGGCTCGACCGAGCTGAACCTCAAGGCCTCGGTCGAGGGCGAGACGTACGAGTACACGCAGATGTACCCGTCGTTCGCCAAGACCGCCCGCGAGGAGGGCTTCACCGAGATCGCCGACTGGTTCGAGACGCTCGCGCGCGCCGAGAAGTCGCACGCGAACCGCTTCTCGAAGATGCTCGCGAGCATCCAGGCGTAGGCCTCTCCGCTCTTTTCGTCGCCGGATGTGAACGAACGGCGGGGCACGGAGACACCTCCGGCCCCGCCGTTTTCGTTCGAGGAGCGAGCGCCATGATCTCGTTGACCCCCGCGAAGATCACCGACCCGAAGTCCCTGACGACCGAGCTCTACCGCATCGCCGAGATCTGCCACGGCTGCCGGCGCTGCTTCTCGCTCTGCCCGTCGTTCGAGGTCCTGTTCAAGGGGCTCGACACGGAGGAGGTCGACGGCGACGCCGAGAAGCTCCCGAAGAAGGTCCTCGACGACTTCGTCGACCTCTGCTACGAGTGCAAGATCTGCGTCTCCCCGGCGCAGTGCCCCTACGTCCCCCCCCACAAGTGGATGCTCGACATCCCGCACGCCGTCCTCGAGAGCCGACGCTTCCGGATGCAGGAGCGGGGGCTCTCGATGCGGGAGAAGCTGCTGACGAAGCCCGACCTCCTCGGGAAGATGTCGCGCCCCGTCGCGCCGGTCGCCAACTTCGTGAACACGCTGCCGATCGCCCGCTGGGCGATGGAGAAGACGCT
>CALMDF010000335.1 GCA_937864895.1 uncultured Holophagales bacterium
CTTGAAGATCGCCTGGGCCATGTGGAGGTTCCGGAGCGCGTCGAAGGTCGCCTTCACGACGTTGTGCGGGTTCGTCGTGCCGAGCGACTTCGTCAGGATGTTCTGGACGCCGACCGCCTCGAGGATCGCGCGCACGGCGCCGCCGGCGATGACGCCGGTGCCGTCCGACGCCGGCTTGAGGAAGACGCGGCCCGCGCCGTAGTGCCCGGTGACCGCGTGGGGGATGGTCTTCCCCTTCAGCGTCACCGAGATCATCGTCTTCTTGGCCATCTCGATGCCCTTCTTGATGGCCGTCGGGACTTCCTTCGCCTTGCCGGCGCCGTAGCCGACCCGGCCCTTGCCGTCACCGACGATGACGAGCGCCGAGAAGGAGAAGTTCTTGCCGCCCTTGACGACCTTCGTCACCCGGTTGATGTGGACGACGTGGTCGATCAGGTCGGCTCCCGCGCGGCCTTCGCCGAGAGCGCCGGCGGGGCGCTGGGGCGCCGCGTTCGGCCCGCCGGGGCCGCGGCCCGGGCCGCCCGGACGGTTTCCGAAGCGGGGGGGACGGTTCGGTGGTGTGCTGCTCAAAACTTCAACCCCTTCTCGCGCGCCGAGTCGGCGAGAGCCTTGACGTTGCCGTGGTAGAGGTGCCCGCCCCGGTCGAAGACGACCGCGGAGACGCCCGCCTCCTTCGCCCGCTCGGCAATGAGGGCGCCCACGGAGACGGCGGCCGACTTGTTCGCGGCGCTCTTCTTCCCGGCGAGGACGACGCCCTCGCGGGAGCTCGCCTGCGCGAGCGTGCGCCCCGACGCATCGTCGATGAGCTGGGCGTAGATGTACTTCAGCGTCCTGCGGATGGCAAGCCGGGGCCGCTCGGGGGTCCCTTCGACCTTCCGGCGAATCCTCGTGTGGATCCTGTCCCGCGCTTCGACGCGTGCCTGAGCCCTGTTCATCCTCGGGACCTCACTTGCCGGTGGCCTTTCCGGCCTTCTTCTTCAGGACCTCGCCGACGAAGCGGAAGCCCTTGAGCTTGTACGGGTCGGGTGGCTTGATGGAGCGGATCCGCGTGGCCGTCTCGCCAACCTTCTGCTTGTCGACGCCCGTGACGACGATGTGCGTCACGTCTTTCGCCTTCGCGTCCGGCGCCACGTCGATCGTCACGCCGGCCGGCTCGGGGAACCGGACCGTGTGCGAGTAGCCGCACGTGAACACGACTTCCGACCCCTTCTTCTCGGCCTTGTAGCCGATTCCGACGAGATCGATGGCGCGGCGGTAGCCCTCGGCGACGCCGACGACGGCGTTCTGGACCAGCGCCCGGTTCAGGCCGTGAAAGGCCCGGATCCGCTTCTCCTCGCTCGAACGAACGAGGTCGACGCGGCCGTCCTTCACGGCTACGGAGATGCCGTCCAGGACCGGCGCGGAGACGGTCCCTTTCGGCCCCTTGACGTGGACCCCGGCGGCGTCGACCTTGACCTCGACGCCCTTCGGGAGGGTGATCGGCTTCTTTCCCACTCGAGACATCGTCTACCTCCCGGCCCTACCAGACCGAGCAGACGACCTCGCCGCCCAGGCCGCGCTTGCGCGCGTCGTGGCCGGTGAGGAGACCCTGCGAGGTCGAGACGATGGCGATGCCGAGGCCGCCCAGCACGCGCGGGAGCTCGTCCTTGCCGCGGTAGAGGCGGCGGCCCGGGCGCGAGACGCGCGTCAGGCCGTGGATGACGGGGTTGCCGGCGTCGTCGTACTTGAGGTACAGGCGAAGCAGGCCGGCGCCCTTGTCGTCGAGGACCTTGAAGTTCTTGATGTAGCCCTCGTCCTTGAGGATCCGGGCGATCTCGATCTTCAGGCGCGACGACGGGACGTCGATCTTCTCGTGGCGGGAGGTCAGCCCGTTCCGCACACGGGTCAGGAGGTCGGCGATCGGGTCGGTCAGTACAGCCATTCGCCCCTCCTCACCAGGACGCCTTGGTCACGCCCGGGACGTATCCGGCGAGCGCGAGGTTGCGGAAGCAGATGCGGCAGGTGCCGAACTTGCGGATGTAGGAACGCGGGCGGCCGCAGATCTTGCAGCGGTTCTTCGTCCGGACCGCGAACTTCGGCTTTCTATCAGCCTTGACGATTGAGGAGCGACGAGCCATCGACGGTTCTCCCTTGTTCCTAGCGCCCGAACGGCATGCCCAGCTCGCGGAGCAGGACTCGCGCCCTGTCGTCGGAGCCGGCCGTCGTCACGATCGTGACGTTGAGGCCCTTCGACTTGTCCACCTTGCCCGGGTCGATCTCCGGGAAGACGAGGTGGTCCTTGATGCCGAGCGTGTAGTTCCCGCGGCCATCGAAGGCCCGCGTCGGCACGCCGCGGAAGTCACGCACCCGCGGAAGGGCGATGTTCAGGAGGCGGTCGAGGAAGTCGTACATCCGCTCGCCGCGCAGCGTCACCCGGCAGCCGATCGGCATGCCTTCGCGGAGCTTGAACGTGGCGATCGACTTGCGCGCGCGGGTGATGACGGCGCGCTGCCCGGCGATCTTCGTCAGCTCCTCGGCGGCAGCCTCGACGATCTTCACGTTCTGGATCGCCTCGCCGACGCCCATGTTGAGGACGATCTTGTCGATCTTCGGGACCGCCATCGGGTTGTCGATCCCGAATTCCTTCTTCAGGACCGGGACGACGTCCTTGCGGTACCTGTCGTTGAGCCGCGACGTCATCTCTACGCTCCCGTCTTCCTGGCCACGGACGAGATCGTCGCCTTGCTCCGGAGCGCGTAACGCACGCGCTCGCCGCCCTCGACGCGCACGCCGACGCGGGTCGGCTTGCCCGTTTCCGGGTCCCGGAGCATCACGTTCGAGATGGCGATGGCCGCTTCCTTCTCGACGATCCCGCCCTTGATGTTCTTCTGCGGGTTCGGGCGCGTGGCACGCTTGATGAGGTTCACTCCCTCGACCACGACCCGTCCCTTCGCCGGGACGACGCGCAGGACCTTCCCGTGCGCTCCCCGGTCCTTGCCGGCCAGGATGACGACGTCGTCGCCCTTCCGGACCCTGTTCTTCCCCGTGTACTCGGGCTGCTTCTTCTTCATGGCGAGCGCCTCAGATCACCTCGGGAGCCAGCGAGATGATTTTCATGAACTTCTTCTCGCGGAGCTCCCGCGCGACCGGCCCGAAGACCCGGGTGCCGATCGGCTCCTTGTCGTTGTTGATCAGGACGGCCGCGTTGTTGTCGAACCGCACGTAGCTGCCATCGCGCCGGCGCTGCTCGCGCCGCGTCCGAACGATGACGGCCTTCACGACCTTCCCCTTCTTGACCGCGTCGGGGGCGTCCGGAGCCGACTCCCTCACCGCGCAGGTGATGACGTCGCCCAGGCGCCCGTACTGCCCGACCGACCCGCCCTTGAGACGGATGCAGGAGAGGCGCTTGGCGCCGGAGTTGTCCGCGACCTCGAGGATCGTCCCCATCTGAATCACGGCGTGTCTCCTCCCCTACCCTTCGCGCCGCGCCGCGGTCACGACGGCGCGAACGCGCCAGCGCTTCCGCGCCGAGAGCGGCCGCGTCTCTTCGATCTCGACGACGTCCCCGGGAATGCACGCGTGGACGCGGTCGTCCGCGAGGAACCGGGCGGATTTCTTCTGGAACTTCCCGTAGCGGCCGTGCTTCACGAGGCGGGTGACCTCGACGACGACGGTCTTCTCCATCTTGTTGGAGACGACCGTGCCGACCTTGCGGCTCTTACGGGCGGCGGGCTCTGCCGCTGTGGTGGTGGTCTCGGTCGTCATCGGGCCTGCCTCTCGGCCGTCTTCAGCCGCGCGATGTCGCGCCGCAGCTGGCGGATCTTCATGGGGTTCTCCAGCTGGCCGGTGGCCTTCTGGATGCGGAGGTTGAACAGCGCCTGCGTCCACTCGCGGAGCTTCAGGGCGCGCTCGTCGGCGGACCAGCCCTTGATCGTCTCGACGGTCGTCCCCTTCATCGCACGGCCTCCTCGAAAGCCCGCGAGATGAACCGGGTCTTGATGCCGATCTTGTCGGCCGCGAGCCTGAAAGCGTCCCGGGCGGTCTTTTCGTCTACGCCTTCCATCTCGAAGAGGATCCGGGCGGGCTTGACGACGGAGACCCAGGCCTCCGGCGCCCCCTTTCCCTTCCCCATTCGGGTTTCGGCGGGCTTCTTGGTGATCGGCTTGTCGGGGAAGACGCGGATCCAGAGCTTGCCGCCGCGCTTGACGTGGCGCTGGATGGCGACGCGGCCGGCCTCGATCTGCCGGGCGGTCAGCCACCCCGGCTCGAGGGCCTGGAGGCCGAACTCGCCGAAGGAGAGCGTCCCCCCGCGCAGGGCGGTGCCGCGACGGCGCCCCTTCTGCTGCTTCCTGTACTTGACTTTCGAGGGCATCAACATGGCGGGTGCCCCTTACGCGACCTTCCGGCGCGACTTCGCGCGGTGGAGGTCGCCCTTGTAGATCCAGCACTTCACGCCGATCTTGCCGTACGTGGTGCGGGCTTCGGCGAAGCCGTAGTCGATGTCCGCCTTGAGGGTGTGGAGCGGCAGGCGTCCCTCCTGGTACCACTCCGAGCGCGCGATCTCGGCCCCGTTGAGGCGGCCCGAGCAGCGGATCTTGATTCCCTGCGCGCCGAAGCGGAAGGCGGACTCCATGCCCTTCTTCATCGCCCGGCGGAACGCGACGCGGCGCTCGAGCTGCATCGCGATCGACTCGGAGACGAGCTGGGCGTCGGTCTCGGGCCGCTGGATCTCCACGATGTTGACGTGGATGTCCTTGCCGAGGCGGCGCTGCAGCCGGTCGCGGAGCTGGTCGACGGCCGCGCCCTTCTTCCCGATGATGACGCCGGGACGGGCGGTCATGATGTTGATCTTGAGCTTGTTCCCGCGCTCGATCTCGACCTCGGACACGGCCGCGTTCGAGAGGTCGCGCTTGAGCTCGGCCCGGAGCTTCAGGTCGTCGTGCAGGAAGCGGAGGTAGTCCTTCTCCGCGTACCAGCGCGAGTGCCACGTCCGGTTGTAGCCGATGCGGAACCCGTAAGGGTGAACCTTCTGACCCATCGTCGTCCTACTCCTGCCCGGCGCCGGGCTCCGCAGCCTTCGCGCCCTTCTTGGCCCTGGGGGCCTTCGGCTTGGCGTCCTTCGTCTCCGCCTTCGCCGCCCCCTTCGGGGCCGTCGGCCGGGCCCCGGCCTTCGCGACCGCGGCGGCGACCTTCCCGGTCTTCTTCTTGGCGACCGGGCGCGCCGGCTCGGCGGTGAGCCCCGCCTTCCGGCGGACGACCGGATCGTCCGAAAGGTGGACCGTCACGTGGCAGAAGGGCCGGGTGACGAGCCACATCCGCCCCTGCGGACCGCTCATGAAGCGGGGCCGGGCGTAGCGCTTCTTGTAGTTCGAGACCGAACGGATCATCGAGTTCCGCTGGAGCGGCTTGCGGCCGGCCCCGTCCACGAGGATCCGGGACACGACGAGGGCGTCGGCGTCCACCCCCGAGCCGTTCTGCTGGGCGTTGGCGACGGCGGACTCGACGAGCTTCTTGATGTCCGGGGCGCAGCCCTTCTGCGTCGCGCGCAGCATCGCGAGCGCGCGGCCGACGGGCTTCATGCGGATGAGGTCCGCGACGAGCCGCACCTTCTGGGCGGAACCGCGGTAGTGGCGGAGGCGGGCGACGGCTTCCATCGGTCCTCCGCTACTTGGCAGGCGCCGGCGAGGCGCCCTTCTCGACCTTCCGGCCCGAGTGGCCCTTGAAGGTGCGGGTCGGGGAGAACTCTCCGAGCTTGTGGCCCACCATGTTCTCGGAGACGTAGACGGGGATGAACTTCTTGCCGTTGTGGACGGCGAGCGTGTGACCGACCATCTCGGGCATGATCGTCGAGCGGCGCGACCAGGTCTTCACCACTCGCTTGTCGCCAGCCGAGTTGAGGGCGACGATCTTCTCCAGGAGGTGCCCGTCCACGAAGGGGCCTTTCTTTGTCGAACGCGACATCAGGGTTTCCTTCGCTCCGCCTTACTTCGTGCGGCGCTTGACGATCATGTTGTCAGTGCGCTTGTTGTTCCGGGTCTTCGTCCCCTTGGTCTTCCAGCCCCAGGGGGAACACGGGTGCCGTCCGCCGGACGTCTTGCCCTCGCCGCCGCCCATCGGGTGGTCGACCGGGTTCATCGCGACGCCGCGGTTGTGGGGCTTCCAGCCCAGCCAGCGGTTGCGGCCCGCCTTGCCGATCGAGACGTTCTCGTGGTCGAGGTTCCCGACCTGCCCGACCGTCGCGTAGCAGATGACGCGCACCTTGCGGAGCTCGCCCGACGGCATCCGGAGAAGGCAGTGGTCGCCTTCCTTGGCCATGACCTGGGCGCCCGCGCCGGCGGACCGGACCATCTGGCCGCCCTTGCCGGGCGTGAGCTCGACGTTGTGGACGACCGTGCCGAGCGGGATCGACTTCAGCGGAAGGGCGTTCCCGGTCAGGATGTCGGCCTGCGGCCCGGAGACGACCGTCTGGCCGACGACGAGGCCGGCGGGCGCGATGATGTAGCGCTTCTCGCCGTCGACGTAGTGGATCAGCGCGATGCGCGCGGAGCGGTTCGGGTCGTACTCCACTGAGGCGACCTTGCCCGGGATCCCGTACTTGTCGCGCTTGAAGTCGACGATCCGGTAGCGGCGCTTGTGGCCGCCGCCGCGCCACCAGGAGGTGAGCTGGCCGAGGCTGTTGCGGCCACCGGTCTTCACCTTCCCGCGGGTGAGGCTCTTTTCGGGGGCGCTCCGCGTGATCTCCGCGAAGTCGTTGGTCGTCCGCTGCCGGAGGCCGGGGGACGTGGGCTTGTAGGAGCGAACCGGCATGTCAGACCCCCTCGAAGATCGGCGGCAGCTTCTCGCCCGCCTTCAGCTTCACGTAGGCCTTCCGCCCCTCGCTCGTCCGGCCGATGGAGCGCCCGACCTTCTTGATCTTCGACGTCGTCTTCAGGACCCGGACGGAGTCGACCTTGACGTTGAACAGGACCTCGACCGCGTGCCGGATCTCGATCCGGTTGGCGTCGGTGGCGACCTTGAACGTCAGGACGTTCTGCGTCTCGCGCAGGGTGGTCGACTTCTCCGTGATGATGGGCTTGAGGATGATCGACTGGGCGGTCTTCATCCGAGCACCTCGGTGACCGTCTTCAGGGCCTTCTCGGTCAGGATGACGGTCTTCGCCTCGAGCGCGGCGTACGCGTCGAGCCCGAGGGCGTCCTCGACGAGGAGGTACGGGTTGTTCCTCGCGGCCTTCGCGAGCTTCTCGTTCTCGCGCCGGTCGAGGAGGAGCGCCTTCCCGGTGACCCCGAGCTTCGCCATCGTCGCGGCGAGGTCCTTCGTTTTGTGGGACGGAAGGTCGAGGCTCTCGAGGAGGAAGAGCTGGTTCTCGCGGAGCTTCTCCGAGAGGACGCAGCGCAGCGCGGCCTTCTTCGTCGCCACGTTGACCTTCAGGTCGTAGGAGCGGACGACCGGCCCGTGCACCGTGCCGCCGTGGCGGTGGATCGGCGGGCGGCCGCCGCCCTGGCGGGCCCGGCCGGTGTGCTTCTGCTTGAAGGGCTTCTTGCCCGTTCCGGAGACCTCGGAGCGGACCTTCGTCTTGTGGGT
>CALMDF010000336.1 GCA_937864895.1 uncultured Holophagales bacterium
GACGGGGATGTTGTTCACCTTCGCCCAGGTCTCGCCGCCGCCCCACGCGAGGTTCAGGCCGCCGTCGTCGCCGAGCGCCACCTTGCGCGCGTCACCGGGGGCGAAGCGGAGCGCGTGGTGGTCGGCGTGGACCCCGGGCCGGTCGAGGCCGTTCCAGGTCTTCCCGCCGTCGCCCGACCCGACGAGCGGCACGCCCGCGACGTAGACCCGCTCCGCGTCCTCGGGCGAGACCCAGATCCTCCCGAAGTAGTAGCCGTAGCTGTACGCGACCTTCTCGAGGGAGACGTCGTGCGTCTTCCGCCAGGTCTCCCCCGCGTCGTCGGAGCGCCAGACCTCCTTGCCGACGATGTCGACCTCGACCATCTGCCGGTCCGCGTCGTCGACGTAGGCGACGACGTCGGCGAGCTTCACCTTCCCCGAGGCGACGTCCTTCTGGAGCGAGCGCGCCTTCAGCTCCTTCGGGAAGTCGTTCCCGCGGAGGAAGCGCTCGACGACGGCCGTCTCGATCTTCGCGAACTGCTCCGGGGTGAGGGCCTTCAGGCGGCGCGGCGTCAGCTCGCCGGAAGGGGTGTCCTCGTCCCGCTCCCTGCCGGCTCGCTTCGACTGGTTGTCGACGACCGCGTAGACCGTCCCGGGCCGCGCCGGGGTCACGGCGAGGCCGATGCGGCCGACGAAGTCCCCGCCGGGGAACCCCCCGGCGAGGCGGCTCCAGGTCGTCCCGCCGTTCTTCGAGCGGAAGATGCCGCTGCCCGGGCCCGACTCCAGGAAGTTCCAGGCCTTGCGGTCCCGCTCCCAGAGCGCGGCGTAGAGGAGCGAGGGGTCCTTCGGGTCCTGGACGACGTCGACCGCGCCGGCCCTCCCCAGCCCGCCGAGGACCTTCTTCCACGTCGCTCCGCCGTCCGTCGTCCGGTAGAGGCCGCGCTCGCCGCCGTCGGTGTAGAGCGGCCCCAGGGCGGCCACGAAGACGGTGTCGGGATTCCGCGCGTCGACGAGGACCTTCCCGACGTGGTGCGAATCTCTCAGGCCGGTGTTCGTCCAGCTCCTGCCGCCGTCGACCGACTTGAAGACCCCGGTCCCGGCGTAGGACGTGCGGCTCGAGTTCGCCTCTCCGGTGCCGGCCCACAGGACCTGCCCCTCCGCGTCGCCCACCGCGATCGCGCCGAGCGTCATCGACGACTCGCCGTCGAAGAGCGGCGTCCAGCTCCCTCCCATGTTGTCGGTGCGGAAGAGGCCGCCGGAGGCGAAGGCGACGAAGAGGGTCCCGGGGCGGTTCCGCGGGCCGTCGAGGTCGACGATCCGCCCTCCCTGGACCTCCGGCCCGACGTTGCGGAACTTCAGGCCCGCGAAGGGGGTCGACTTCTCCATCGCGAGGCGGCGCTCGTAGCCGGCGAGGCGCGCCGCCGCGGGCATCCCGGTGGCGGGCGGGTGAAACCGCGCCGCTTCCTCGGATTTCGTGGCCGGCGGGGCGGCGAGGAGGGACGGGCAGAGAAGGAGGGCGGCGGCGAGAGGGACCGGCGCTTTCATCGCGAGCATCCTCGAATCGTACACGCGGCCCCGGGGCTCGGGCGGCCCGTCAGGGGCTTCGACGCTCCCCGCGACGCGCCCAGCTCGCGGGCGCCGGCCACTTCCCGCGGAGCGCCCTCAGGCGGAGCCACTCCTCCGGCCGCGCGGTGAGGTTCGCGACCATCGCCGGGACCGTTGCGAGGACGCTCCGGCGCGGGTCGGGCGTCCACCCGGTGCGAGCGCGGGTCTTCGCGGCGTCCACCGTGAGCTTCCGGTCGATGTAGCCGGCCATCCACGAGCGCTCGAAGGGGGCGCGGCCGGAGAGCGCCCCGAGGCCCTCGCCGAGGGCGATGCCGAGCCGCGCGACGGCACGCGGGACCCGGACCGGTCGCCGCGGCCCGCCCGGGAGGCACCGGGTCGCGGCGGCGAACAGCTCGCGGTGCGTCGTGCCGCCGTCCGGCGATGCGATGAGGACCTCGGCCGGGTCGAGGGGGTCCGGCCTGTCCGCGAGAGCCGTGAAGAAGCCGGCGATGTCCTCGACGTGGACGTAAGGCACCGCCGATTCGCCCCGGCCCCCGAGGAGGCGGCCCCGGAGGCCGCCTGCGCACCACGCAGAGAGGAGGGCGTCGAGCGCGGGGAACTCGCCCCATTCGGAAAAGACCGCGGCGGGCCTCACGATGCACGCCGGGACCCGGTCCCGCGCCGCGCGGACCAGCTCCTCCCCGGCCCGCTTCGATCGCGCGTACGGGCCGTCGCCGTCGGCGGGAGACCCCTCGTCGACGACGCCGCCGGGAGGCGGGAAGGCGCAGGCGGCGACGGAGCTCGTGAAGACGAGACGGCGAAGGCCGAGCGTCCCAGCGAGCTCGAGGACGTTGCGCGTCCCGAGGACGTTGGTCCTCTCGTACTCCGGGCTCTCGCGGAGCGAGAGGTCGTAGTAGGCGGCGAGGTGGACGAGGACGTCCGCGCCTCCCCGCTCGCGGATCTCCGCGAAGACGGGCTCGAGCTCGTCGAGACGGGCGACGTCGGCCCGGAACCAGTCGATTCCGGGTCCTTCGGGAAGCCCACGCTCCGCGGGCGCGGAGCGGCCGAGAGCGAAGACGCGATGCTCCGGGAGGAGCCGCCGCACCAGGGCCCCGCCGAGGAACCCCGTCGCGCCCGTGACGACGACCCGCGGGCGAGGGCCCGACGGCGTCACGGCTGCGGGGCGGCGCGGCGCTCTCCCCCGCACGCCGCGTCCCTGGTGACCTTCGCCCTGGCCCGGTCCTGCGTCGACCCCATCTCTTCCACCTTCGCGCCCGGCTCGGCCTCATGTCAGGCGCAGGGTCCTCTCCACGGCCGAGAGACCTCCCCGGAAACCGCAGATCCCTCCCGGAAGGCGGGGAGGGCCGGGCCCGGCGGGCCTATGATGGGCTCAATTCCAGAGAGAGCCAGGCCCACGGCACGCGGTGCGGGCCCTGGGGTGGACCCTCCCGGGCGGAGGTGGTCGAATGGTCAGCGACGGGACGACGAAGCGCGAGGGGTCCGGCGGCCGGGAGAAGACCGGCCCCGGCAGGGGCCCGGGGGACGATCCGTACGGCGCCATCCGGACGCTCCTTACGAGCGCGGACGCCGGAGACCTCAGGAAGGGCCTCGAGCTCGCGGAGCGGGAGATCGCCAGGGTCGGCTCGTCGGAAGCGCGGCCCCTCTTCGAGATCGTCTCCGCGGTCTTCTACCTCGACCCTCTCGACCGGCCGGACCTCATGCCCGTCCTCGACGAGGCCGTGAACCTCGTCGTCGGCTTCGGAGAGTGGGTCATCCCGGTCCTCGTCGACCACCTGGAGGCCGGGGACGTGAAGGCCCAGCTCGCCGCGGGCCATGCGCTGGGCCGGATCGGCTCCGACGCGATCGCGCCTCTCATGGCGAAGTACGACGCCGTGTCGGACCCGGCGGTCCGTCCCTTCGTCCTCTACGCGCTCGGCAAGATCGGGTCGCCCCGCGTCGCCGAGGCCGTGCCGCTGATGCTCGAGGCGGCGGCGTCGGACGACGTCGAGATCCGGGACACCGCCGCCCGCGCCCTCGGCCGGATGGCCGAGTCGATCCCCCCGGGCGGAATGCCGGACGACCAGCGGCGGGCGGTCGTCGACAAGCTCCACGCCCTCCTCGCCGAGACGAACGTCGGCGTGAGATCGAAGGCCGTCCGGAGCCTGGGGAAGCTCGCGAAGGCGGGCCACCTGACCGGCCCCGAGCTCGAGACGCTCGCGGGCGCCTGCCGGCGGCTCCTGGGCCAGGACGAGAGCTTCGAGTGGGACCGGGCTTACGTCGTCCGAAAGGAGGCGGAGGAAGCCCTCCTCTACGCGCGGGACTGAGCCCTGGAGCCGGGCACCCGCCTTACCCCGCTTGCTCGGGCGGTGAGGACGCCGCAACCTGTCCTTCCAGGCGAAGCGGCCCATTCCGGGGGACCGGACCCTTGACTTCTGTGATTCCGCTACCCAGATTAGCGTCTGAGATTGAATCGCAGGTAGACCGGGAGCTCTCCCATCCATCCGTGTGCTGGGCAGAGGCGCCGGGTGGCGTGGTGGGGTTGTCGGAATGTGCCCGGGACCAGACGACACCGACGAAAGCCGCTGGGCGCGGCTCATCAGGGGTGTCGACAGTGCTCGCCGAAAGGCGAAAGGAGGCTGCGAAGATGACCGACACCCTGAGATCGAAGATCGTGCGAGGCCTCGTTCTGCCGGCTGCCGCCTTTTCCACGCTCCTGGCCGCCACGGCAGCGGCGCAACCCTCCTCGGAGAGATGCACCGGCGCCTGCGCGGAGGAGCTCGGAGAGACGCGCGACGCCACGCAGCAGTACCACGAGGAGACGGCCGCGCTCGCCGACGGGTTCGTCGCCGACCTCGTCTGCGTGGCTTTGCCGGGCGTCGGCGGGATGGGATTCCACTACGTCAATCCGGAGCGGGCTTCGGACGCCTCGGTGGACTCCCTCTCCCCCGAGGTGCTCCTGTACGAGGCCGAAGCGAACGGCCGCCGGCGGCTCGTCGGAGTCGAGTACTTCGTGCCGGTCTTCTCGAACGGCGTCCCGTGGTTCGGGCCGGGCGATCCCCCCGTCGTGGACAACCCGCCGCCCGTCCTCTTCGGGCGGACGTTCCTCGGGCCGATGCCGGGTCACAACCCCGGGATGCCCTGGCACTACGAGCTCCACGTCTGGGCCTGGAAGCACAACCCCTCGGGCATGTTCGCCTCGTGGAACCCGAAGGTGAGCTGCGAATAGGGCCATCACGGTGGCCTGACCAGGCGGCGGGGAACGGGAAGGCGCCGTTTCCCGCCGCTTCCTGACGGACGTCGGACGGGCCCGCCGCCGCTCCCGGCGGGTGCGGCGCCGCCTGCGCCGTGCCCGAACCCGGCACGTGTCGTATAACCCCGTCCGATGAAACTCGTCACCTTCGTCCGCCCCGGGGCGGACCCGCAAGGCGCCGTGGGAGCGCTCCTCGACGACGGCCGGATCCTCGACCTCGGCGTCGCCTCAGACTCCTTCGAGGGCCGCTCGATGCTCGACGTCGTCCGCGCCGGCGAGCCCCTGCTCGCCCAGGCGCGCGCCCTCGTGGCCGGGGCCGCCTCGCTCCCGGCGGCGGCGTTCGTCCGCGGGGAGGCCGCGACGATCCTCGCCCCGCTCCCGCGCCCCGTCTCGGTCCGGGACGGCTACGCCTTCCGCCAGCACGTCGAGACGGCCCGGAGGAACCGCGGCCTTCCCATGATCCCGGAGTTCGACGAGTTTCCCGTCTTCTACTTCACGAACGCCCTCGCGGTGATCGGGCCCGGCGAGCTCAGGGTCGGCGGGCGGCGCCTCGAGAAGCTCGACTTCGAGCTCGAATGCTTCGTCGTCATCGGCAGGACCGTTTCGAACCCGACGCTCGAGGAGGCCGACGAGGCCATCCTCGGCTACGGCGTCATGAACGACCTCTCGGCCCGGGCCCTCCAGATGGAGGAGATGAAGCTCAACCTCGGCCCGGCCAAGGGGAAGGACTTCGCGACGGCGATCGGCCCCTGGCTCGTCACGAAGGACGAGCTCGCG
>CALMDF010000337.1 GCA_937864895.1 uncultured Holophagales bacterium
AGAGCCTCGAGGAACGCCACCCTGGCGCGGGCGTCGCCGTGTGCCTGCCCGGTCTCGCCGTGGCCGTCGCGATCCACTCCCTCTTCAACCATTTCATCCTGCCGCCCGTCGTCATGACGCTCGTCCTCTTCGTGACGCTGCCCTTTCTCCTCGTCGGCGTCTTTGCCCAGAGCGAGAAGGGGACGAGGGCCTGGCTCGGCGCCGGCTTCGACTCGGACGTCGACATGCTCCAGTCGACCCTCGGCCAGGACGTCACCGAGACGCGCGTCGGCCGCTACCTCCTCTCGCTCCGGTCGCGCTTCGACGGGCCCGTCGTCGCCGACATGATGTGTCTCCTGCGCGTCCACCTCGAGCTCTCGATCCGGGCCAAGGGGATCCTGATGGCCCGGGAGGCCGGGCTGCCGATCGAGATCGGGGACGACGTGAGGGACAACCTCAACGAGCTGCGGTACCTCGAGCGGTCCATCGGCGCGACGGGCCGTCTCGCCCTTCAGCCGATGCTCCAGACCTCGAGCCGGCACCTCTGGCAGATCTACATGCTCGAGTCCGGGGGGGCGTCCGGTCCGGTCCAGGGTTCCGGGGCCTGACGCGCGGGAGGTCCTCTGCACCAACTTTTGGGGAGAGTGGCTGTAATTGAACCAGGATGAGAGCGACGCCGAACTGGTGCGACGATGCCTCGAAGGCGAACCGGAGGCTTTCCGGCCGCTCGTCGAGAAGTACCAGAAGGTGCTTTACAACGTCGCCTACCGGATGGTGCACGACCACGAGGACGCCCGCGACCTCGCGCAGGGGGCGCTCGTGAAGGCGTACGAGAAGCTGGGGACCTACGACCCGGGCTTCCAGTTCTTCAGCTGGATCTACCGGATCCTCATCAACGACACCCTGAACTTCCTGAAGCGGAGGAAGCCCTCTCTGGCGCTCGACCCGGCCTGGGGCGACACGGCGAAGGCCGGTCCCGAGCGGGACCTCGAGGCCAGGGAGCTCAGCAGGGGAGTCCGCACCGCGCTCATGTCCCTCCCGGTGGAATACCGGGAGGTCGTGGTCCTCCGGCACTTCGCGGAGCTCTCGTACGGCGAGATGAGCGCCGCCCTCGCGATTCCGGAGAAGACGGTGAAGTCGCGGCTCTACACGGCTCGGCAGCGGCTGGCCGGAATTCTCGAAGGCTGGGGCAACCGATGAGCCAGAACGAGCACGACGACCTGATCCAGGGCGAGATCGACGGCGTGAATCCCGCCCCGGAGTCGGCCCGCCTGAAGGAGTTGATCGCCGGTGACCCCGCCCTCGGGGCCCGGTTCGGGAGCCTGGGGCGAGTCGCCGAGTCGCTCGCACGGGCCGAGCGGCTCGACCCGCCTGCCGGTTTCGCGGACGACGTGATGTTCGCGGTCCGGCGCCGGAAGCCGGAACGGGAGGCGCCGGCCGGGTGGCTCGAGCTCGTTCGTTCTCTGTTCTCCCCCGCGCCCCTCGTGGCGTGCGCCTGCACCCTGGCCATCGGCGTCGTTCTCGGCGCCCTGCTCCCCTCGGACGCCGGGCTCTTCTCGTATTCGGAGCGCGCGGCGCTCTCGGGGACCGCGCTTTCCCATGGACGTCTCGCGGCCGCCGGGGCCCTGGACCGGAAGACGATCTCCCTGGAAGGTATTGCGGGAGAAGTGGTTACCCGGCTCGTGGAGGGGTCCCTCGTCGTCGACCTCCAGCTCGACTCGACCCTCCCGGCCGAAGTGAGCCTCGACCTCGCCCGCACGGGGCTGGTGCCGCGGTCCTTCTCCCAGGACGGTCCGGCCGGCGGCGACGTTCTGATCGGGGCCGACCAGGTGCGGTTCTCTCACCCGGCCGGGCGGCGCCGGTACAGCGTTTCGTTCGCCGTCAGCGAGCCGGCCGGGCGAACCCTGAGGCTCCGGATCGGCGAAGGAGAGGGCTGGGACCTCGCCCTCGGGCGGGAGAGGACCCCGTGAACGGCGGTCCGGGGGTTCTCCGCCAACTTTCGGCCGCGTCTGGTGTAATTGGATCGAAATCTCAATTTGACGGGAGCGAACCCAGCAGGGGGAGCTCCAGAGGAAGAGGAAGGCGATGAACAAGAAAGTCGTGCTGTCGGGAGTCGCAGTCGTCGCAGTCGGTGCGTTCGCCTACTTTGCGATCAATGGCTTCCCCCCGACCGAGTCGGGCGTCCAGGGGACGATCGGCGCGGCCAAGCGCCACCAGTCCGACCAGATCGCCAAGAGCGACGTCGTTCTCGATAACACGGGCCTGCAGGACTTCATGCAGTCCGACGTCTTCGACAAGATCGTGAAGGACCCCGACCTGAGGGCCGTCTTCTCGAACGGCGCGCTCGTCCAGGCGCTCTCCAACGGCGCCTTCCAGAAGGCGCTCGAGAACGGCGCCTTCCAGAAGGCGATGGAGAACGCGGCGCTCAACCAGGCGCTC
>CALMDF010000338.1 GCA_937864895.1 uncultured Holophagales bacterium
GCTGCCCGACCGCGACCTCGAGACCGGGTGCCTGCTCGCCCTCCTCCAGGACGACGCGAAGAACCAGTCGTCCTGGCTCACGTGGAACGAGGGGTGGGCGAAGGAAGACGTCGCCCGGGTCCTGAGGAACGACTACCTCGTCTCGGACGAGCGAGCCGACAAGCTCTCGGGCGCCTGGGGGCGGCACCCGCTCCTCGGACGGATGTACCTGCCGGCCTACAGGGCCGGGACCGAGAGGGTCGCCGCCCTGCGCAGGGCGCACCCGGCCGCGAAGGTCCTCCCGGCGCTCTTCGGCTGCCGGGGCGTCGTCGACCTGACGACGGTCGAGGAGGCGGTCGCGGGCTGACCCAGGGAGTGGCGGCGGTCGGCGCGCCTCACCGGAGAGGGGCGACCGACCTCCACGCCACGAGTGCGCCACCCGAGCGGCACGGGGCCTCGGAGTCCGAAGCCGAGCCCTCCCCGGCGAACGCGGCGACGACGTCGCCCCGGCCGTCACCGTCGAGGTCCCTCACCGCGACGTGGTATCCCGCGCAGCCGACGCGTTCGGGAGGGGGCGCGAAGCGAGCGGCCGCGGCGAAGCCGCCCCGGCCATCCCCGAGGTACGTCTCGAGCGTGCCGTCCCCGGAGAGAAGCGCCAGGTCGGGTCGGCCGTCGCCGTCGAGGTCGCCGATGGCGGCGGCTCCCCGGGGCTTTCGGCCCGGCTCGGACAGCAGTGGAATTCTCTCGAATCCCGGTGGGCGGGACAGGAGCACGTCCACGTGGGACGTGAATCCCTCGGTCCCGGCGGCGAGCGCTGAGACGACGAGGTCGGCCCGCTCGTCGCCGTCGAGGTCGCCGAGCGCCACCGCCTGCACGAACGAACGCTCCGGGATCGCCGCCAGCTCGACGGGGAGGAAGCGGGGGTCGGCTCCGCGGCGGGACAGCCGGAGGAGCAGGCGGTCGCCCTGCGCGCTCGAGGCGAGGAGGACGTCGAGGGCGCCGTCGCCGTCCACGTCGCCGACCGCGAGGCTGCTGCCGAAAGTGCGGTCTGTCGTGGGGCCGTCCGGCGTCCTTTCCCACGCAGCGCCACGGTTGAGGAAGAGGGCGAGCCCGAGAGAGGAGCGCGTACCGGGGGCCGCCAGGGCCGTCGGTGACAGCGGACCTTCGGAAAGGGCGAGCAGGTCGAGGCGGCCGTCTCCGTCAGCGTCGCTGAGGGCGACGGCCCGGGAGGAGAAGCCGGCCGGCTTTCCGGCCTGGCTGACAGGCAGGCCGTCGACGAAGAGGGAGAAGACGCCCGGCTGCCTCTGGAGAAGGACCGCGAGGCCACGAAGGTGGATCCCGAGAGCGAGGTCGATCCGGCTGTCGCCGTCGACGTCTCCCGTGGCGACGGCCCCGTAGTCGTAGGGGAAAGGCGGAAACTGCGCTTCATCCCAGCGGCGAAAACCGCCCTTGCCGTCGCCGAGAAAGACGACGGGACGCCGGGCCCCCTTGCGGGCGGGGCCGTGGACGAGGTCGAGGCGCCCGTCGCCGTCGAGGTCGGCGAGAGCGAACGAGTGGCGCCACTGGCCCGACCGGGGCAGCCCCTGGCCGGCTTCCTCGAGGCGGAACGCCTGGCCGGCCCGGCCGGGATCTCCGACCGGCAGCGGGGCGGTCGGGGCCGCAGGACCGGGAACACTCGAGCAGGCCGCGAACAAGAAGGGGAGAAAGAAAAAGGCCCCGGCGTCTGAACGCCGGGGCCGGGGCCCGATCATCAGCCGAGGAGCCTTCTGGAAGCGATAAGCCCGGCACCGGCCGCCGCGACGACCAGAGCGAGGAGAGCGAGACCGAGCGACGAGCTCGTCGGGATCGCCCGCTCAGACTGCCCGACGAGGTCCGGCGACTCCCAGATGAAGACGCCTGCGACGGCATTCCCGAGGGTGTAGTCGCCCGCGCCGAGCGTGACGAAGACGTTCTCTCCGTTGTCGAAGTCGGCGTCGACGAGGGGCAGGACGTCGATGGTCGCGGTCGTGACGCCGGGCGGCAGCGTCACGAAGAGGGGAAAGGACGTGAAGTCGGCGCCCGGGGTGGCCGACCCGGAGAGCGTGAAGGGAACGAAGAGCGGGACGGCCGTGTCCCCCCCGGTCCGCGTGATCGTGAACTGACCGCTCGTCACGGGCTGTTCGACGGCGTTCGGCACGGTCGCGGCGATCGAGACCGTCGGCAGCGTGCAAGGAAGCTCGAGAGTCCAGTCTTCCAGCGCGCCGTAATTACCGCCCCGGGAGTCGACGACCTCGAGGGTCCAGGTGCCGGCGCGCGGGAGCCCGTCGAAGACCGAGAAGCTCCCCACGGGTTTGACCGTCCCCGAGATGGTCGGGATGGTACTCGAGATGGAGAGGGAAGGCCCTTCGTCGTTGAACGTCGCGTCGAGGTCCTCGCCGGAGATGCCGGCGGGAGCGCCTCCCGGGTTCTGGAGGGCGATGGCGGCCGTTGTGCCGTTCGGGTGGACCAGGCGGAGGCGAAGGTCGCCGACCCAGTTGTGCTTCAGGCGAACCTGGAGGTTGACGTCGACGAGGCTCGTGACGGCGCCGCAGGTTCCGGCGGGGACGGTGAGGGTGGACGTGAGGGTTCCGGAGAAGCTCACACCCTGAAGGATTCCACCATCCGGGATCACCTCGCGGCAGTTCGTGCCCGCGAGGACGGTGCAGTTCGCGAGCTGAGCCTGCGCGGGTGACGCGGCGAGCGTGGCGGCGACGAGAGTCGCGGCGAAGAGGGCGGTTCGCGGGTGGGGGCGGGGGGCGAGGAGGCTCGTCATGGTCATCGTCCTCCTCATCAGTAGTTGAAGAACAGAGTGGAAGGGTTCAGCGCGTTGTCGAGGGCCCTGGCGCCGAGCCCGACCGAGAATCGTCCGACCGCGCGGAAGTCCGTGGAGATCCAGGACTGTCCGACGCCGTCGATGGCGGTGGGCGAGGGGTTGGCCCCGCGATTCAGGTTGAGATGCAGGAAGCCGAAGGGGCTGGGTGGAGCGAGAGACGAAGCGGGGACGCGCTGGGCCACGACGGGGAAGTAGAAGTCTGCCGCCGGCATGGAGGGATTCTCCTGCTCGTCGAAAATGACGACCTCCTTCTGCGGAAGGGGGATGGCGAACGGAGTGGCTCCCCCGCAGGTGAAGGGGCTGACCTTGCCCGGGGGGGCGCGCCAGACGAGGAGGTCCGTGCCGCCGTCGAAGCCCCCGCCGTTGACATATCGCGTGTGCCACGTCGTCGGCAGCGGTTCGCGGCGGTCGGAGTCCGTGAGGTAGCCGCGGATCCAGCCGTAGAAGGTGTGGTCGGAGGCGTCGAGCACGCGCGGGTCGGTGTTGCTCGCCTCGACGTGGGCGAGCGAATCGCCGATGGCGAAGTTGTTCGCCCGGTCGAGAATCAGGAACTCGCCGAACCAGATGTTCCTGTGCCCGATGACCCCGAGGAAGTAGTCGCCGTCCGTGGGGAGCGCATCCGAGCACGTGTTGACGTCGTCGATCGTGACGAAGCCGCGCGCGATGTTGTCTCCGAAGTCGCGGGCCCCGCACTTGCCGCTCCAGCCCACGTTGATGCTCGACGAGAGCCCCGTGTGGGCGCGCTGGAGGTCCACGACCTGGGCGGGGCTCATACGGGGAATGGGCCCCGTGGAGCAGGGAGGGACCGACCCCGGGAAGTTGATGTCCTGCGAGATCGGCCCCTGCGGGCTGACTCGGTCGGTCGGGTCCGCTCCGTCGTCGCCGGAGTAAGGCGGGATGCCCTGGAAGAGGAGCCGCAGGTCGACGGTCTCGGCGTCGTAGCCGGTCAGGTAGATGTCGAACGAGTGGGTCGGAATCCCGAACTCGGTCCAGAGGGTCACGTGGACGACGCCGGCGCTGGCCGAGGCGTTCGCGACGGTGAAGAGGGTATTGACGCCGCCGGGGTTCGCGAGGTCGACCTCGAAGTAGGGAAGGAGGAGGGTGGCGGCCGGTGTCACCTCGTTGGCGCCGATGGCGGCGGAGGCGGGAGCGGAGGGGATGACGAGCAGCGCGACGAGCGCCGCGAGAGCGAGGGACTTCTTCACTTTCCGGACCTCACGGGGTTCGAGGTAGCCGAGGGCGCCTGGTCAGCGGGCCGTGAGACGGGGAGGGTGTAGCCGGAGTCGATCCTCTCGATGTCCAGGGGAGCGGCGATCGTCGCCGTCGAGAAGCGGCCCTCGGCCTTCGG
>CALMDF010000339.1 GCA_937864895.1 uncultured Holophagales bacterium
TCGACGTCGGCCAGGCCGAGGAGACCGCGGGCCTGAAGGAGAAGGCGTTCGCGACGGGCGCCTGCGACTTCCACCTGATCGACGCGCGGGAGGAGTTCGCCTCCGAGTACCTCTGGCGCGTCCTGCGCGCCGGGGCCGTCTACGAGCACGAGTACCTCCTCGGCACGTCGACGGCGCGGCCCCTCATCGCGAAGAAGCAGGTGGAGATCGCTCTCGAGACGGGGTGCGACGCCCTCTCCCACGGCTGCACGGGGAAGGGGAACGACCAGGTCCGCTTCGAGCTCGCCTACCAGTCGCTCGCGCCGGAGCTCGCGATCATCGCGCCGTGGCGCGAGTGGTCGATCACCTCGCGCGAGGAGGCGATCGACTACGCCGCCGAGCGGAACATCCCGGTGCCCGTCACGAAGAAGGAGCCCTACTCCCGCGACCGGAACCTCTGGCACATCTCGCACGAGGGGGGGCCGCTCGAGGACCCGGCGTTCGAGCCCGAGGAGTCGATGTTCAAGCTGACCGTCGACCCGCGGACGGCGCCCGACGAGCCCGAGTACGTGACGATCGGCTTCGACGGGGGCTTCCCGGTCGAGGGGAACGGGAGGCTCCTCCCTGCAGCCGGGCTCCTGACGACGCTCAACGAGGTCGCGGCGCGCCACGGAGTCGGCCGCGTCGACATCGTCGAGAACCGCCTCGTCGGCATCAAGTCGCGCGGCGTCTACGAGACGCCCGGCGGGACGCTCCTCGTCCAGGCGCTTCGCGCCCTGGAGACGCTCACGCTCGACCGCGACGCGATGCACGAGAAGGAACGCCTCGCCCTCCGCTACGCCGAGCTCGTCTACTACGGGCAGTGGTTCAGCCCGCTCCGCGAGGCGCTCGAGGCGTTCGTCGAGAAGGTGACGGAGACCTGCACGGGGCACGTCCGGCTGCGGCTCTTCAAGGGGTCGGCGATGGTCGTCGGCCGCACGTCCGAGCACTCTCTCTACTCGGCGAACCTCGCCTCCTTCAACATGACCGGCTACACGTCGCACGACGCGACCGGCTTCATCCGTCTCTTCGGCCTCCCGACGCGGGGCCGCAAGCGCCTCGTCCCGCCGTCGGCGGAGGCCGTGAAGGCGGGCGAGAAGCTCCGGCTCGAGCCCTGGGGATGAGCGGGCGCCACGACCTCTGGGGCGGGCGGTTCGCCGCGGGACCGGCCGAGGTCCTCCGCCGGTTCAACGACTCGTGGTCGTTCGACCGCGCGCTCCTCCCCGAGGACGTCCTCGGGTCGGTGGCCTGGGCGGAGGAGCTCGGGCGGTGCGGGGTCCTGACGGCTGCGGAGACGCGGAAGATCGTGAAGGGCCTCCGCGAGGTCGCTGCCGCCTGGGAGGCGGGGGAGGGTCGGGACTCCGACGCGGAGGACGTCCACTCCTTCGTGGAGGGAGAACTCGGGAAGCGGATCGGACCGCTCGCGGGAAAGCTCCACACCGGGCGCTCGAGGAACGACCAGGTCGCGACGGACCTCAGGCTCTGGCTCCGCGGCGCCTTCGACTCGTTTCACGCGGCGATCCTCGACCTCGCCGAGGCGCTCGCCGCACGGGCGGCCGCCGAGGCCGCGACGCCGATGCCGGGCTACACGCACCTGAAGCGCGCCGAGCCGGTGACGTTCGGTCACTGGTGCCTCGCGTACGTCGAGATGGTCCTGCGCGATGCGGACCGCGTCCGGGCGGTCCGCAACCGGGCGAACGAGTGCCCGCTCGGCTCGGGCGCCCTCTCGGGAACGCCCCTGCCCGTGGACCGCGCGCGGCTCGCGAAGAGCCTCGGCTTCGATCGCGCGACCGCGAACTCCCTCGACGGCGTCTCCGACCGGGACGCGGCGGCCGAATACCTCTTCGTCGCGTCGCTCCACCTCGCGCACCTCTCGCGGATGGGGGAGGACCTGATCTTCTTCACCTCCGACGAGGCGGGCTTCGCCGAGCTGCCCGACGCCCTTTCGACCGGCTCCTCGCGGATGCCCCAGAAGAAGAACCCCGACCTCCTCGAGCTCGTGCGCGGGCACGCAGGACGCGCGATCGGCGAGCTGACGGGCTTCCTCGCGCTGCTCAAGGGCCTCCCGCTGGCCTACGACAAGGACCTGCAGCTCGACAAGGAGCCGCTCTTCCGGACGCGCGCCGTCCTCGGGGCGGCTCTCCCCGCCCTGACGGCGCTCGTTCGCGGGCTGAAGCTGAACCGCGACCGGATGAGCGGCGCCGCCGCCGACGACCGCCTCCTCGCCACGGAGCTGGCCGACGCCCTCGCCCGGCGGGGCGTGCCGTTCCGCCAGGCTCACGAGATCGCCGGCCGCCGGTTCGCCGCCGCGGAGGCGGCGGGCCTCGGGCTCCTCGAGCTTCCGCCGTCGGACGGCGTCACCGGGGCCGACCTGGCCTCGGTCGACCTCGGGCGGGCGCTCGCGCGCCGCGGCGCGGCAGGAGGGACCTCGCCGAAGCGCGTGGCGCAGGCGGCGCGAAAGGCCGCGGCCCGGGTCGAAGCGGGCCGGAAGGCCGCGGCCCCCGGGGCCGGGGCGAGGAGCAGGGGATGAACTTCCCGAAGGGGTTCTTCGGCTCGGCCGTGCGCGCGGGCCTCAGGAAGAGGCCGGGGCTCGACGTCGCGCTCCTCGTCGCGCCGGACGGCGCGAACGCCGCCGCCGTCTTCACGCGGAACCGGTTCCAGGCCGCGCCGGTCACCCTCTCGAGGGCCTCGCTGAAGAAGAGCTGCGGCCGGGTTCGGGCCGTCGTCGTCAACGCCGGCTGCGCGAACGCCGTGACGGGGGCGGCCGGCGCGGCCGCGGCCCGGCGCGTCCAGGAGCGGGCCGCCGACCTCGCCGGCTGTCCCCGCGAAGAGGTCTTCGTCGCGTCCACGGGGGTCATCGGCGTCGTCCTGCCCGACGGGAAGGTCGCCGCGTTCCTCCCTGATGCCTTCGAGCGCCTCTCCTCCGGCGGGCTCGAGGCGGTCTCCCGGGCCATCCTGACGACCGACGCGGGGCCCAAGGTCGCCCGCGCGACGTTCCGCCACGGCGGGAAGACGTGCCGCGTCGTCGGCGTCGCCAAGGGCGCGGGGATGATCCACCCGAACATGGCGACGATGCTCGCGTTCCTGACGACGGACGCACCGGCTTCGCCCGCGCTCCTCGCCGCCGCCCTGAAAGAGGCGGTCGCCGGCAGCTTCAACGCGATCTCGGTGGACGGAGACACCTCGACGAACGACACCGTCCTTCTCCTTGCCTCGGGCGCGGCGGGCGGGCCGGAGCTGAGGTCGATGGACGGGGCCGCGGGCTTCCGGGCCGCGCTCGCGAAGGTCTGCCGGGAGCTCGCCTGGAAGATCGTCCGCGACGGCGAGGGGGCGGCGCGCGTCATGGAGATCACGATCGAGGGGGCGGCCACCCTGCGGGACGCGAGGCTCGCCGCGCACGCGGTCGCGACGTCCCCGCTCGTGAAGACGGCCCTCTACGGCGGCGACCCGAACTGGGGCCGGATCCTCGCGGCCATCGGCCGGAGCGGGGCGCGGGTCTCGACGCGGAGGGTCTCGCTGAAGGCGGGGAACGTCGTCCTCGTGAGGGATGGCGCCCCCACGGACTACAGCGAGGCGCGGGCGGCGAAGGAGTTCACGCGCGAGAGGGTGCCGCTGGTTGCGAACCTCGGCGTCGGGACGGCCCGGACGAGCCTCCTGGCCGCCGACCTCGGGCACGAGTACGTCTCGGAAAACGCGGATTACCGGAGCTGACGGTGCCGGGCCGGAAGGGTTCCGAGAGCACCGTTCCGGGCAGCCCGGGCTCCGGCACCGGTCGTCCCGGTGCGGGGGCGCGGGTCGCGCTCGTCCTGCTCCAGGCCGGCGGAGCGGTGAGCCTCTTCGCGTACCCGGCCATGCTCCTCGCGACCGTCATGGCCGTGGCCGCGCCCGGACAGGGCCTGCGCGCCAACCTCGTGCGGGGGGCGCTGTCCCTCGTGCTCCTCTATCCCGTGGCCTGGGGGTTTCTGTTCTGGGCGTCGTGGCGGGCGCTCGGGCGCGGGCGGACGGCTCTCGCGATGGCGCTCTCGACGCCGCCGCTCGCGGCGACCCTCGTCGGGGCCGCCCTCCTGGCGTCGAGCTCGCAGCGCGCGGCCTCCATCGTGAAGGAGTACGACGCGGGGCGTGTGCGGGAAGCCCGGCGGGTCGGGGAAGAGCATTCTCTCGCGGGCGCGCTGCTCCTGTTCGAGCGCGGGGAGGTCTCCCCCGAGGAGCTGCTCGAGGCCGTCCGGAAAGCGGACGCCTCGGAGCTCTCGCGGCCGGCGGAGCGGCGCCCCGTGGCCGTGCCCGGGCTCACGGTGAAGAGGACGGCGGCGGCCCCGGCGGACCCGGTCCGAAAGAGCACCCCTCTCGCGATCGCGCTCGGCGGGAGCTCCCTCGCGAAGAACCTCGTCACGGCCGACCCGGACCCTCTCCTCGACGCGGCCCGGGCCCTCCTGGCGCGCGGGGCGAGCCTCTCCCCGGAGGAGGAGGCGGGTGAGCCGCGCCTCGCCTGGCTCGCGGAGGTCGTCGCGCGGGGGACCGTGCTGCCCGACCGGCGCGCCGAGGCGGAGAACGCGCTCGTCTGGGTCATCGTGACGAGCGAGCGGGGAGAGGAGCCGCGCGTCGCGTCCGCGATCTACGCCGCGGCTCGCCGCGAGCCCGAGCTCCTCCGGCGGCCGACGACGACGTACGGCACGCCGCTTCGGGCGGCTCTCCTCGTGGGGAGGAACGACCGGGCGAGAGACCTCGTCCGAAACGGTGCGCTCCTGTCCGGCGAGGAGCGTCTCATCCCGAGCGTGGTGCGCGACCTCGACCGGTTCCTCGCCCTTCCCGTGAACGAGGAGGTCCGGGGGATCCACGACGCGAACCTCGCCCGCGAGGGGTCCCGGAAGCCGTCCTCCTCCCCGTCATCGCGGCCTGGAGGCTGACCCCGCCTCCTCGAGCTGGGCTTCGACCTTTTCCCACTCGGCCATCTGGTCCTCGATCTTCTGCTTCAGCTGCTTCTGCTCCTCTTCGAGCCGGCGGACTTCCGCCTGGGCGCTCTTTCCGAAGAGAGCCGGGTCGAGAAACCTCTCGCTGATGTCGTGGACGCGCGCTTCCATCGCCTCGATCTGCCGGGTCAGCTCGTCGCGCTTCTTCTCGAGGTCCTTCACCCGGCCCTGGCGCCTGGGCTCGGGCTCCTTCTTCCTCGATTCCTGGCTCTTCCTGGCCTTGCGGAGGTTCGCGAGGACGGTGTCCGCGTCGAGGTGGTCGTCCCCGAGACGCTCGAGGTACTCGTCGTAGGTTCCGCGGAAATCGTTGAGCCCCTTCGGCGAGATCTCGAGGATCCGGTTGGCAAGGCGGGAGACGAACCAGCGGTCGTGGGAGACGAAGATCAGAGTCCCGTCGTACTCGTTCAGGGCCGTGACGAGGGCCTCGATCGCCTCGATGTCGAGGTGGTTCGTCGGCTCGTCGAGGACGAGGACGTTGGGGCCGAGGACCGAGAGGCGGGCGAAGACGAGGCGCGCGCTCTCTCCCCCGGACAGGGCCCGGACGGGCTTGTCCGCGTCGTCGCCGGTGAAGAGGACGTGGCCCAGGTGTCCCCTCACGAAGCCTATGGGCTCGCCCGGCGCCGCCTCCCAGAGCCAGGCCTCGATCGACTGCCGGCCGGCGCCGTGGAGCTCGCCGTGGTCCTGGGAGAAGTACCCGGGGCTGGCCTCGTATCCCCACGTGACCTTTCCGGTGTCCGGCGCGAGCTCGCCCATCGCGATCTTCAGGAGCGTCGACTTCCCGATGCCGTTCGGGCCGATGATGGCGAGGCGGTCTCCCCGCTCGACCCGGAGCGAGACGTCCTTCAGGACGACGTTGTCGCCGTAGGCCTTGCCGACGGAGTCGATCTCGAGGGCGGCCCTCCCGCTCGGCCGCCGCTGCCGGAACCGGAAGCGGGGGTGCCGGCGGGAGCTCTCGGGCAGCTTGTCGATGACGATCTTCTCGATGAGCTTGATCTTGCTCTGCGCCTGCCGGGCCTTCGTGGCCTTCGCGCGGAAGCGGTCGACGAAGGCCTGGTGCCCGGCGATCTGCTTCTCGCGCTTCTGGATCTCGGCCTCCTTGCGCTCGCGCTCAGCCTCCTTGGCGGTCTCGAAGGCCGTGTAGTTCCCCGTGTAGAGCGTCACCGTCTGGTAGTCCACGTCGGCGATGTGGGTGCAGACGTTGTCGAGGAACCGGAGGTCGTGCGAGATGACGATCGCGAGGCCCTTGTAGGCGTCGAGGAACTTCTCGAGCCAGCGGATCGAGACGATGTCGAGGTGGTTCGTGGGCTCGTCGAGGAGGAGCGCCCCGGGGTCGGCCGCGAGGACCTGGCCGAGGAGGACCCGGAGCTTGAAGCCGCCCGAGAGGGTCGAGAGCGGGGACCTGTGGACCTCGGTCGGGATCCCGAGGCCCTCGAGGATCTCGGCGGCCCGGGCCTCCAGCGAGTACCCCTGGTACCGCATGATGACGTCCTCGAGCTGCGCGTAGCGATCGCTTTCGAACGTGGAGTCGGCGTGGAGGAGCCGCTCCTTCTCCGCCATCGCCTCCCAGACCTCGCGGTTGCCCATCATCGCAACGTCGACGATCGGCATCTCCTCGTACCGGAAATGGTCCTGTTTGAGGACGCCGAGCCGGAGCTTCTTCGGAATGGAGACGATGCCCGACGAGGGGGCCTCCTCGCCGGCGAGGATGCGGAGGAGGGTCGACTTTCCCGACCCGTTCGCGCCGACGAGACCGTAGCGGTTGCCGGGGTTGAACTGGATGGACACGCCCTCGAAGAGGGTCTGCGCACCGAAAGACTTGCCGAGGTCCGAGACGGCGATCATGGGGCGGGGACCATAGCAGACGCCCTGGGAAAGGCCCGGGTCAGCCCGGCACGACGACGACGGGGACGCGGGCTCGCCTCGGGATGGAGTCCGTCGACGTCCCGAGAACAGCCTCGCTAGAATTCGGCCTGCCGGCATCAGGGCATGGGGGAGAGCGGAGAGAATCCGCCGTTCCGGGCGTGAAGGAGGACCTTTTCATGCGGACAGCCGCTTCCGGACTTCTGTTGCCTCTCCTCCTCGTCGCCTGCGGCCCGACGAAGGAGCAGGAGGTCACGAAGCAGGTCCTCGTGAGCGCCCACACGGCCCGGACCGGGGTCATCCACCTCAACATGCGATACGCGGAGATCCTCGAGCCTTCCGCGAGCGGCCCCGGTGCCCCGGCCAGGGGGTGGGACGACGTCGCGGGCTTCCGGGAATCGGCCGAGGGGCGTGCCTCACGGGAGCTCCTCTCCGAATACGCGACGCCGATCTCCGTCGATCCGCAGTTCAGGCGCTCCGGGGAGATCGAGGAGGTTTCGGTCGCGACGGCGGAGCTCGTGAAGCTCGCCCTCGGGCCTCGCGGAACGTGGGAGTCCTTCGCCCGGGAGACCGAGCGGGCCCGCTCCCGGCTGGACCGGGCGGTGTCCGCACTCGAAGCCGGCACGAAGAGCTTCGTCCTGATCGAGGCGAGGACGGAGACGAACAGAAAGTCCTCCGTCTACGCGGAGGCGATCGCCAGGGCGAGGGCTGCCGACGCGCCGAAGCCGGAGGGTGCGGCTCCGGCGCGGTAGGTCAGGGAGCGGACGGAGAAGGCTCGGAGGCCGGCGTGTCGGGGGCCTCCGAGCCGCGACGGCCCTTCACGTTCGCCGCGATACGGTCCGCGACGAGGTAGAAAGCCGGCACGACGAGCAGCGAGAGGAGCGTCGCGACGATGAGGCCGCCGATGACGGCGACCCCCATCGGCGCCCGGATCTCGGAGCCGGAGCCGATCCCGGCGGCCGGCGGGACGGCCGCCATCATCGTTGCGATCGAGGTCATCAGGATCGGCCGCAGCCGGACCGGCCCCGCCTTCAAGAGCGCACTCAGCGTGTCGAGGCCGCGCTCGCGGAGCTGGTTCGTGTAGTCGACGAGGATGATCGAGTTCTTCTTGACGATTCCCATCAGGAGGAGGAGCCCGATCATCGAGAAGATGTTCAGGCTCCGGCCCGTGGCGAGGAGGGCGAAGGCCGCCCCCGCGATCGAGAGGGGGAGGATCGAGAGGACCGTGACCGGGTGGAGGAACGAGTTGAACTGGGACGCGAGAACCATGTAGGCGACGCCGATCCCGAGGAAGAGCGCGAAGACGAGGTCGCCCATCGACTCGCGAAAGGCGACGCTCGCGCCGCCGAGGACGAGCCGGTACCCCGTCGGCATGTCCGTCCCGAGCCCCTCGACGTACTTCAGCGCGTCCGCCTGCGAGACGCCCGGGGCGACGTTCGCGTAGACGGTGATCGCCCGCTCGCGGTCGCGCCGCGTGATCGCCTGGAGGGCGGGGACCTCCTCCGTCGTCACGAGGGAGGAGAGCGGGATCAGGTCGCCCGCGTTGCTGCGCAGGCGAAGGCGGGAGAGGTCCTCGGGCCGGGTCCTCTGCCCGGCGAGGAGGCGGAGGCGGACGTCGATGCGGCGGCCTTCCGTCGAGTACTTCCCGATGCGCAGTCCGCCGAGCGTCGCGTTCAGGGCGGTCGCGACGTTCTCGACGGAGATGCCTAGGTCGGCGGCCCGCGCGCGGTTCGGGACGATCCTGAGCTCGGGCATCCCGATCCGGTAGTCCATGTCGAGATCGACGACCTGGCCGCTCGCGTTGAGCTTCTCGGAAATCTCCCGGGCCTTTCCGACGAGGACGTCCCAGTCGGGGCCGCGGACCGAGAACTCGACCGGGAAGCCGCGCTGGGCCGTGAAGCCCGACTGCGAGAGGTCCTGGACGACGACCCGCACGCCGGGGTAAGAGTTGAGCTCCTTGCGGATTTCCGCGGCGAACTCGGCCTGCGAGAGCTCCCGCTCGCTCTTGTCGACCATCGACACGAAGACGACACCGCCGCTCACGCCGCCGCCGAAGCCCCCGACGACGCCGAAGCAGCGCGTCACCTCCGGACGGGCCGTGACGTAGGCCTCGATCTTCCGGAAGGCCGCGTCGGTCTCGCGGATGTCCGACCCGACGGCCGTCTGAACGCGAAGCATGAGGCGTCCCTGATCCTGCGACGGGACGAACTCGGAGGGGAGCGCGCGGAAGACGAGGAACGCGACTCCGAGGAGGACCGTGGCGGCGACGAGGACGGCGACGGGGTGCCGAAGCCCCTTCGCGAGGATGCGGGCGTAGACGCGCGCGAGGGCGTCGAACGTCCTGTCGACGGCGCCGCCGAGGCCGCTCCGGTTCACCTCGCCCGCTTTCAGGATCTGCGCGCAGCGGGCCGGCGCGAGGGTGATCGCCTCGACGTACGAGAGGGCGACCGCGACGCAGAGGGTGATGCCGAACTGGAGGAAGAACTTCCCGATGACGCCCTTCATGAAGACGACCGGGATGAAGATGGCGATGATCGCGATCGTCGCCGAGAGGGCCGCGAAGGTGATCTCCCCCGTCCCCTCGCGGGCGGCGGTCACCCGGTCCTTCCCCTCCTCGAAGTGCCGGAAGATGTTCTCCATGACCATGATCGCGTCGTCGACGACGATCCCGACGGCCAGGCCCAGGGCGAGAAGGGTGAAGGTGTTCAGCGTGAATCCCGCGAAGTAGATGAACGCGACCGTCCCGAGGAGCGACATCGGGATCGCGAGGACGACGTTCAGCGTCGAGGAGAGGGAGCCGAGGAACATCCAGCAGACGAGGCCCGTCAGGACGACCGAGAGGAGGATCTCGAACTGGATCTCGTGGACCGAGTCCTCGATGAAGGTCGTCGAGTCGAAGTTGATCCCGACCTCCATTCCCGGCGGGAGGGTCTTCTGGACCTCGGCCATCGCCTCCTTGACCCCCTGGGCGACGGCGACGGCGTTCGACCCGCGCTGCTTGCGGATGCCGAGGCCCTGGGCGGGGGCGCCGTTGACGCGGGCGATGCGCCGCTCGTCCTCGAAACCGTCCTCGACGAGGGCGACGTCCTCGAGGTAGACGGGGGCTCCGTTCAGGTCGCGGAGCGAGATCTTCCGGAGGGTGGCGAGGTCGAGCGCCTCGCCCATGACCCTCACGCTGATCTCGCGCCCCTCGGTCTCGAGCCGGCCCGCAGGGAGCTCGACGTGCTCGCGCTGGAGCGCCGCGATGACGTCGGTGACGGTCATCCCCTTCGAGTTCAGCTTGTCCGCGTCGACCCAGATCCTGACGTTCCGGTCGAGGTAGCCCCCCATCGTCACCTCGCCGACGCCGGGGACCGTCTGGAAGCGCTCCTTGAGGCGGTAGCGGGCGTAGTCGGCGATGACCTGGCGCGGGAAGGGCCCCGAGAGGCCGATCCAGAGGATCGGGTTGTCCTCCGGGTTGGACTTGGAGATGACGGGGGGGTCGATGTCGCGCGGGAGCTGACGCTGGGCCTGGGAGACCTTCGTCTGGACGTCCTGGAGGGCGAGGTCGATGTTCCGGCTGATGTCGAGCTCGATCGTCACGTTCGCCGAGCCCTGCCGGGAGGAGGAGGTGAGGGACTTGATCCCCTCCACCTGCATGACCGCCTCCTCGAGAGGCTCGACGACGTCGTGCTCCATGACCTCCGGGGCGGCCCCCTCCCACGTCACGGAGACGGAGATGGTGGGCGAGTCGACGTCGGGGAACTGGCTGATGCCGATGCGCGAGAGGGCGACACCGCCGAAGACGATCGTCGCGGCCATGAGCATCCAGGCGAGGACGGGCCTCCGGATGCAGACCTCGGTGATGTTCATCCGCGGGCCTCCGGCCGGGACGGGGCGGTCGGCGACGCCCCGGGCGCGCTGACCTTGACTGGGAGGCCGTCGCGAAGCGCCTCGGCGCCCCTGATGACGAGCTCCTCGCCGGCCTTCAGGCCGCCGCGGACCTCGACGAGGCCCTCGGACGTCCGGAGGCCGAGAGTCAGCACGCGCTCGCGCGCCTTCCCGTCCTCGACGACGAAGGCGAGGAAGCCCTTCTCGCTCGGCCGGATCGCCGTCTGAGGGATGACGGGGGACTCGGCGATGCCGCCGACCGGGACGGTGACGTCGGCGAAAGCGCCGGGGCGGAGCAGGGCGCGGCGCGGGTCGTCGACCTGCGCGGTGACCGCGACCATCCGCGAGGCGGCCTCGGCGGCGCCCGCGACGTGGGTGATCCGCGCCGTGAACTCCTTCGCGTCGCCCGGGACGCGGAAGCGGGCGACGAGTCCGGTCCGGAGGCTCCTGGCCTCCTCGGACGGGACCTGGAAGCGGAGGAGGAGCGGGTCCCGCTGGACGAGCGTCGCGAGGACGCCCCCGGGAGCCACGTACTGGCCGGTCGTCACGGTCCGCGTCTCGATGCGTCCCGCGACGGGGGCGCGGACGAAGGCGTCTCTCAGGTTCAGCTCGGCCTGGTCGAGCGCCGACCTCGCCTGTGCTACGTCGGCCGCGGCCGTCTGGACGCGCGTGGCGAACGTCGCGATTTCCTCGCCCGGAATGAGGCCGGGGTTCTTCTCGACGACGGCCTTCCGGCGGGCGAGAGCCGCCTCGGCGTCGGCCTTCGCGGCCTCGGCCTTCTGCAGGTTCGCGCGCGCCGCCTCGACGAAGAGCTGGTAGCGGCGCAGTTCGATCTCGACGAGGGCCTGCCCGGCCTCCACCGACTCGCCTTCGACGAACTTCACCTGCTCGACG
>CALMDF010000340.1 GCA_937864895.1 uncultured Holophagales bacterium
TCGTCGAGCGTCTTGGTCGGGCTGCGCTCGATCTCCTGCCGGTCGAACACGGTGGACGAGGGCATCGAGACGACGCGCGCCGGGATCCCCTCCGCCGCGAGGAGCTTCTGCGCCGTGAGGGCGAGGTGCAGCTCGGAGCCGGAGCCGACGAGGATCGCCCGGAACCCCTCGGCGTCGGAGGCGACGTAGCCGCCGCGCAGCGCGCCGGCGCCCGGCGGGAGGACCGGCAGGGCCTGCCGCGTCAGGACGAGGGCCGTCGGGCCGTGGCGCCGGCCGAGCGCGATCTTCCACCCCGCGGCCGTCTCGTTGGCGTCCGCGGGCCGGTAGACGAGGAGATTTGGCGTCGCGCGGAGCGCGGCGAGCTGCTCGACCGGCTGGTGCGTCGGTCCGTCCTCGCCGAGGCCGATCGAGTCGTGCGTGAAGACGTAGACGACCGGCTGCTCCATGAGGGCGGCGAGGCGGATCGCCCCCTTCATGTAGTCGGAGAAGACGAGGAAGGTGCCGCCGAACGGCCGGAAACCGTGAAGCGCGAGGCCGTTCAGAATCGAACCCATCCCGTGCTCCCGTATGCCGAAGCGGACGTAGGAGCCGCCGAAGTCCCCCGCCTTCACGTCCGTGACACCCTTCGCCCGGGTGTTGTTCGACGGGGTGAGGTCGGCCGAGCCCCCGGCGAGAGCCGGGATCGCCGGGACGAGCGCGTCGAGGACGGCCCCGGAGGCCGAGCGAGTGGCGATGGCCTTTTCCGCGGGGAACGCGGGGAGATGCGCCTCCCAGCCTTCCGGGAGCTCCCCGGAGAGGAAGAGGTCGAGCTGCGCGGCGAGGTCGGGAAAGGCGGCCCGGTACGCCGAGAGGCGGGCGCTCCACAGCTCCTCCTCGGCCGTCCCGCGTGAAGCGGCCTCGCCGAAGAAGGCGCGGACCTCGTCCGGCACGAGGAACTGCGCGTCGGCCGGCCAGCCGAGCTTCTCCTTCGTGAGCTTCACCTCGTCCGGCCCGAGCGGCTCGCCGTGGGCCTTCGACGTGTCCTGGCGGTTCGGGCTGCCGAAGCCGATGTGGGTCCGGCAGGCGACGAGCGAGGGTCTGGCGCCCTCGGCCTTCGCCGCGGCGACCGCCGCCTCGACGGCGTCGGGGTCGTGCCCGTCGACGCGCTGCACGTGCCAGCCGTAGGCGGCGAACCGCGCCGGGACGTCCTCGGAGAACGAGAGAGACGTCGGCCCGTCGATGGAGCTGCCGTTGGCGTCGTAGAGGACGACGAGCTTCCCGAGCCCCAGGTGCCCCGCGAGGGCGCACGCCTCGTGCGAGACCCCTTCCATCAGGTCGCCGTCACTCGCGAGGGCGAACGTGTGGTGGTCCACGACGTCGTGCCCGGGGCGGTTGTACCGGGCCGCGAGCATCCGCTCGGCGAGGGCGAGGCCGACCGCCGTCGAGACGCCCTGCCCGAGCGGGCCCGTCGTCATCTCGACGCCGGCCGTCAGGCCGTGCTCCGGGTGGCCCGGGGTGCGGCTCCCCCACTGGCGGAACGCCTTCAGCTCGTCGAGCGGGAGGTCGTAGCCGGAGAGGTGAAGGAGGCCGTAGAGGAGCATCGAGCCGTGCCCGGCCGAGAGGACGAACCTGTCGCGGTCGGGCCAGGACGGGCTCTTCGGGCTGAACTTCAGGAAGCGCGTGAAGAGGACGGTCGCCACGTCGGCCATTCCCATCGGCATCCCGGGGTGGCCGGAGTTCGCCTTCTGGACGCCGTCCATCGCGAGCGTCCGGAGGGTGTTCGCCGCGAGGCGGCGGAGCGCGTCTTCGGCCATGGTCTTCTCCTTCGCGTCGCGGATGGTACGTGAGGAGCGGCCGGCCCGCCGGACCGGCCCCCGGCAGGTGAATCGCTCCCGTCCCCCCGTGACGGGCTACGATTCGCAGGATGGCCGTCCACGCCTCGATCACCCCGTACCTCTCCGCCGGCGACCGCTGCCGCCCCGTCTTCTTCGCGGGGCCCTGCGTCATCGAGTCGCGTTCCCACACCCTGAAGATGGCGAAGGCGATCAAGGCCGTCTTCGAGGGCCTCGGCGTCGCGGACCGCCTCGTCTTCAAGTCGTCGTTCGACAAGGCGAACCGCTCGGCCGGAGACTCCTTCCGCGGCCCCGGCATCGAGAAGGGCCTCGACGTCCTGTCGGCGGTGAAGGACAGGCTCGACCTGCCGATCCTCACGGACGTCCACGAGGCGGAGCAGTGCGAGATGGCGGCCGAGGTCGCCGACGTCCTCCAGGTGCCCGCGTTCCTCTGCCGGCAGACCGACCTCCTCGTCGCCGCGGCGAGAACGGGCCGGGCCGTGAACGTGAAGAAGGGACAGTTCCTCGCCCCCGACGACTGCGCCCAGATCGTCGCCAAGTGCCGCGGCGCCGGGAACCCGAACGTCCTCCTCACCGAGCGCGGCTCGACGTTCGGCTACCACAACCTCGTCGTCGACTTTCGCAGCCTCCCGATGATGCGGGCGCTCGGCGCGCCGGTGATCTACGACGCCACGCACTCGCTCCAGCTCCCCGGCGGCCTCGGGAAGGAGACCGGCGGGGCCCGGCAGTACGCCCCGGCGCTCGCGCGGGCCGCCGCCGCGGTCGGGGTCGACGGGTACTTCCTCGAGGTCCACGACGACCCGGCGAAGGCGAAGTCCGACCGCGCGACCCAGCTCCCCCTCGCCGAGCTCGAGGGGTTCCTCTCCCGGCTGCTCAGGTTCGACGCCCTGCGCCGGGAGTCGGAGGGCTGAATCGTGCGCCGCCGTGAGGGCTTCGTCCCGCGGAGGCGCGGTCCCCTCCTGGCCGGTGCGGTCGCGCTCACGCTCGCCGCCCCGGCCGCGGCCGGAGGCGAGGTGACGCTTCACGAGATCCGGCTCCCCGGGAAGGGCGCCGTCGACTTCACGTTCTCCGCCTCCGGCCGGCTGCCCGACGGCGCGTCCCTCGAGGGCGCTGCGCGGGTCGAAGGGACCCGGACGCGCGTCGGGCTCTCCTGGAAACGGATGAAGCCGGCGGTCCTCTTCGGCGGAAACGTCACCTCGTACGCCGTCTGGGCCGTCACGCGCGAAGGGCTCGTCGAGAACCTCGGCGAGCTCTTCGTGAAGGATCCGAAGGGGGAGGCGACCTTCTCGACGGGGCTCAGGGCCCTCGCGCTCCTCGTTTCGGCGGAGCCCTACCTCGGGGTCTCCCGCCCCTCCGACCTCGTCGTCTTCGCCGGGGGCGCGCCGAAGTCGTCGAAGGCGGAGAGCACGTCCTTCGTCCTCACGCGGCTGACCACCGACGCGCGGCCCGCCCGGCTCTCCATCGCCTCGACCGACGGAAGGGGCGGGGAGCCCGTCGAGCTCGCCCAGGCGCGGGCGATCCTCGCCCAGGCCGAACAGGCGAAGGGGGGAGACCCGGACCTCAAGACCCTGCGCGAGGCGCGGCTGGCCCTCTCCGAGGCCACGGACCCGGCGCGGCGCGCGAGCGCCGAGGCCGGCGCCGACGCTCGCCGCGCCTCCGCTCTCGCTTCCGCGGCGATCCGCGAGGTCCTGCGAAAACGGGCCGCCGAAGAGGCCGCGCGCCTCGAGGCGGAGCGACAGGCGCGCGAGGAGGTCCGGAAGGGCGCGGTGGTCGACGAGGCGGAGAGACGCCGGCAGGCCGAGGCGAGCCTCGCCGAGGCCGAGGAGCTCCGGCTGAAGGCGGCCGTCGAAGTCGAGCAGACGCGCCAGGCGACCGCGGCGCTCGCTGCCGCCAGGGCCCAGGCCGAAGAGGAACGGGCCCGGCTCGCCGAGCAGAAGGAAGCCCTCGAGCGCGAGCGGGAGGCGGTCGCCTCGCGCCTGACGCCAGCGCTCGAGACGATCGCGACGACGGCGTCCACCCCCCGCGGCCTCGTCGTGACCCTCCCCGGGGCCTGGTTCGACCCCGGCAGGGCGAGCCTGAAGCCCGCGGCGCGCGCGGCCGTGGCGAAGCTCGCGGGGATCCTCCTCATGGTCCCGGAGCGCAACGTTCGGATCGAGTCGCACACCGACGCGACGGGGAGCGCCGCCGCGAACCGCAGGCTCTCGGAGGAGCGCGCCCGGAACGTCGCCGCCCTCCTCGGCGAACAGGGAGTCCCGGACGAGCGCGTCTCGTACGAGGGGTACGGGGCGGAGGCGCCTCTCGCCCCGAATACGACGGCGGAAGGGCGCGCGCGGAACCGGCGGGTCGAGATCGTCGTCGGCGAGGGAACGATTCCGCCGGCCCCACGGGAGGACGGGTCCCCTCCGCGCTGAGGGGCGATCAGCCCTCCTGCGCCGGGCGGCGGAGCCGTTCGGCGATCCTCGCCGCCTTCTCCGAAAGGGGGAGCTTCTCGTCCCTCAGGTGGAGGAGGGCGAGGATCGGGTGCCGGAGGAGCATCCGGGGCCCGGCGTGCCGCATGACCTGCCGGACGCGCTCCCGCATCGCCGCTTCGTAGCAGTGGACGGGGCACGTCACGCAGGTGGGCTTCTCCTCGGCGAACGGGCATTTCGCGAGGCGCCGTTCGGCGCAGGCGCGCAGCGCCTCGCACTCCTCGCAGAGGGCTTTCCGCCCCCCGTGCAGGTCACGGCAGTAGAGCCGGATCATCGCCTGGATCGTCGTCCACTCCCGGGCGACCCGGCGTTCCGCGGCGTTCACCGGGCAGGCTCCGGGCCCGGCTCGACGACCGGTCCCCGGCGCTCCCGCGGGACGCGGACGGCGATCGCCGAGAGGGCCGTAAGCGCCGCCACGACGCCGAGGATGACGGCGAGCCTCCCCCACGGGCGGCCCACCTCCATCCGCTGGCCGGCGAAGAAGGCGAGCGTGCGCACCCACTCGAGCGCTCCGAGGACGAGCCCGGCCTGAACGGCCCGCGCGCTCCACCGTCGCCCGACGAGGAGCAGGAAGGGCAGGCAGAGAGAGAGGGCCACGAGCGGGAGGTTCCGGGAACGGAAGAAGTGGGCCGCGAGAACCAGGGCCGACAGGACGACGGGGAGAGCCCGAAGGAGAGTCTTCATCGCGGGAAAAGGAGATCACGTCTCACGGTCGCCGGAGATGACGCCCATCATGCGACGAGGCATTCGAAGTCCTTTCTTCTGGCAGCACGCTTGCTGCAGAATTCCCGGAACCGGAAAAGCAGCGGGCGCGTACCCGCAAGTCCCTCTTCCCGAGACAGCCGTCTCCGGATGCAGGACGACACGGCGAAACCCGATACGGAATCCCGGGCCGCGTTACGGATTTCCGTGGCGCGCGGTCTTTCGTCGGAGTGGAAAGGATGAATCGTCCGGAACGGAACAGGTGGGAGGAAAGAGGCGTATGAGAATTCTCCGATTCACAGCGCTCCTCGTCGTCGCGGTCCTCTTCGCGGGGATCGCCCTGGCGCAGGGGAACCCGACCTCGACGCTGACGGGGAGGGTCATCAACGAGGGGCAGGGGCTCCCCGGGGTGACCGTCAACGTCAAGTCGCCGACCCTGCAGGGGACACGTACCGCCGTCACCTCGGTGAACGGCGACTTCGTCCTCCCCCAGCTCCCGCCCGGCGACTACACCGTCACCTTCACGATGAGCGGGTTCCAGACCGTCTCCCGCCAGGTGAAGCTGTCGGCCGCCCAGACGACTCAGGTCCTGACCACGATGAGCCTGGCCTCCGTCGCGGCCCAGGTCGCCGTCGTCGCGCAGACCGAGACGATCTCTCAGTCGCAGCAGGCGGCCCAAACGGTCACGACCGACACGCTCTCCAAGCTGCCCGCGGGCCGGAACATCAACTCGGCCATCGACCTCGCGCCGGGCGTCAGCTTCAACGGCCCGGGCGGCCAGCCCGTCATCTCAGGCGCGATGTCGTTCGAGAATCTCTTCCTCGTCAACGGCGTCGCCGTCCAGGACAACGTCCGAAACACTTCCCTGCAGCTCTACGTCGAGGACGCCATCCAGGAGCAGACGGTCGCGACGTCGGGCATCAGCGCCGAGTACGGCCGGTTCGCCGGCGGCGTCGTGAACGTCATCACGAAGTCGGGCGGCAACGTCTTCTCGGGGAGCTTCCGCGCGAGCCTCACGAACGACGAGTGGACGACGAGGACCGACTACGTCAACTCCGCGGGCGTGAACCCCGAGGTCAAGGTCGACAAGGTCGTTCCGACCTACGAGGCGACGATCGGCGGCCCGATCTTCAAGGACGTCCTCTGGTTCTTCGGGGCCGGCCGCATGGCCGACACCGAGACGAGCCGGAACACCGCGTCCCCCGTCAGCGCGCCCTACGTGTTCGAGCAGGACGAGAAGCGCTTCGAGGGCAAGCTCACCTTCTCGATCGCGGGCCGGCACACGCTCCTCGCGAACTACCAGAAGATCGAGAGCGAGCAGCTGAACAACGGCTTCTCGACGTTCTACGACCTCCGGAGCCTCGACGACCGCGAGCTCCCCCAGGAGCTGATCTCCGGCAACTACTCGGGCACGATCACCGACAACTTCTTCGTCGAGGCCCAGTACTCGGAGAGGAAGTTCGCCTTCGTCGGCTCGGGCTCGAACTTCACCGACCTCATCAACGGCACCATCCTCCTGAACCGGGGCCAGAGCAGCTACCGCTGGTGGTCGCCCACGTTCTGCGGGGTCTGCGACGACGAGACGCGAGACGCGAACCAGGCGCTCCTCAAGGGGACCTACTTCCTCTCGACGAAGAGCCTCGGCTCGCACAACATCGTCCTCGGTGGTGAGCTGTTCGACGACCAGCGCTTCTCGAACAACTACCAGTCGGGGAGCAACTACCGCATCTACCACTCGAACCTGATCGTCCGGGGAACGGACGCCGCCGGGAACCCGAACCTGTTTCCCGTCATCGACTCCTCGGCGGCGGGCTCTTCGCCCTCCTTCATCAGGTGGACTCCGATCCTCGAGGGCACGCAGGGGAACTCGTTCAAGACCTGGTCCGTATTCGCGAACGACACCTGGGCCCTCAACCGGAACCTGACGTTCAACGTCGGTCTCCGGTGGGACAAGAACGACGGCACGGACGGCGGCGGGGTCAAGACCGTCAGCGACGACAAGCTCAGCCCGCGCCTCGGCGTCATCTGGGACGTCAAGGCGAACGGGGACCTCCTCGTGAACGCCTCCTACGCCCGTTACGTCGCCGGGATCGCCAACAACCAGGGCGACGCCGCTTCCGTCGGCGGGCAGCCGGCGACGATCGACTACGACTACCGCGGGCCCGCGATCAACGTGGGGCTCGGTCCGAACGACCCGCTCGTCTCGCCCGAGGAGGCGATCCGCCGGGTCTTCGAGTGGTTCTACGCGAACGGAGGCACGAGCCGGACGACGCGGGGCAACCCGAGCATCCCCGGGCTCAACCCGAACATCGAGACGAGCGTCGCCTCGCCGAACACGGACGAGTTCGCCTTCGGTCTCTCCAAGAGGCTCGGCAATCGCGGCACGGTCCGCGGCGACGTCGTCTACCGGAGCGCGGCCGACTTCTACGCCCAGCGCGTCGACACCTCGACGGGGACGGTGACCGGCTCGTTCGAAGGGATCACGAAGACCCTCGACAAGGCCCTCGTCGAGAACACCGCGACCCTCGAAAGGGAGTACTGGGGATTCACGCTCAACGCGAGCTTCCGCCCCGTGACCGGCCTGAGCCTCCAGGGGAACTGGACCTGGTCCCGCCTCCGGGGCGACCTCGACGGTGAGACCGCGACGAGCGGTCCGACGAGCTCCGGCGTCCTCTCCTACCCCGAGTACTTCGACCGCGCCTGGTCCTACCCCGTCGGCGACCTCGCGAACGACCGCCGGCACAAGGTCCGCTTCTGGGCGATCTACGACCTGCCTTTCACCCTCCGCTGGCTCCAGGCCTCGGTCAGCCTGCTCCAGTCGTACGACACCGGCCTGGCGTACGGTGCGGTCGGGACGGTGGACACCCGTCCGTACGTCACGAACCCGGGCTACCTGAACCCGCCTTCGACGGTCACCTACTACTTCACGGGTCGAGACGCGTTCCGCATCGACGACAACTACTCGACCGACCTCGGCATGAGCCTCGTCTTCCGGACGTTGGGATCGCTCGAGATCTTCGTCCAGCCCCAGGTCCTGAACGTCTTCAACCACCAGAACCTGGACGGCGTGAACACCTCTGTCGAGACCCGTGCCAGCCAGGGCTCCTCGGCGTACGCGGCGTTCAACCCCTTCACCCAGACGCCGACGCAGGGACCGCGCGGCTCCGGGGCGAACTGGAACTACGGCACCTCGTTCGGTCAGCCGACGAGCCCCGCGAACTACCAGACGCCGCGGACCTTCCGGATCTCGCTGGGCATCCGCTTCTAGCCGGCCGTCCCGGCGCCGGGCCCTGCCTGGTGCCGCCACCCTTCCGGAGCCCCGGCCTTCGGGCCGGGGCTGTTTTTCTCTCGCGCGACGCCGGGCGCCGGGGGCACCGGGCCGATGCCTGCCGCCACGCTCTCCCCCGGCTCTGCGCGGGTCGCGGAGCGCTCGCGATCCCGCCGCACCTCAGGGGGCTGCGGCCGCGCCGCCCCGCTCCCCCGAAGAGACGCCGAGGACCTTCTCCAGGTCGTCGTCCCCGGCGCCGGGTTCCGTGAGCGAGACCTCGAGCCCGGCGGCGCGGAACCACGGGGCCTCGCCCGGCTCGACCTCTCCGCCGCTGCGGAGGAACCGGTCGCGAAGCGCCTCGCGTTCCGCCGAGGCCCAGGCCCGAAGGGGCGACGGCTCCCGCCTCGAGCCCGGCCGGGCCCCCACGAAACCCGTCCTGACGACGAGGAGGGCCGAGCCCGACAGGAAGAGCGCGCGGAAGGCGTCGGGCCGCGGTTCGGGGTCGAGCCAGGAGAAGGCGAGGAGCACCACCGCGAGAGGAAGCGACGACGCCACGGGGACGAGGGCCGACAAGGCCCCGAAGCCGGCGTCGCGGGCCTTTCGCGCGGCGAAGAAGACCGCCGCGGCGGCCGCGAGGCTCACGACGACGCCCGCCGCCTTCGCCGGGAGGGAGGCGTCCACGAACGCGAGCGGGACGAGGCCCACGACGAAGGCGGCCGGGATCGATTCGGCGACGTCGCGCGAGCGCTCCCGGCTGGCCGCTTCTTTGTGGCCGTCCTCCCCGGTCCACCGCCGGGCTTCCCTTCCAAACGCCTCGTCGACGGCGGCTTCGATCCGTCCCCCGAGGCGCGCGGCCGCCTTGCGCGCCTCGGCGATCGGCAGGGAGCCGCGTTCGCCGAAGAGAAGGCCGACGAGCGCGGCTTCCGGGAGCCTGAGGTCGGACGGGTCGGCGCGGAGGACGAGATTCGGAGGCTCCTGCCGGTCGACGACGACCGCCTTCGAGTCGCGAAGCCGCCGCCAGACGTCGCCAACCGCCGGCGCGAGCGGCTCCTTCTCACTCAGAAGCGCCGCGAAGACCTCGGGGGAAAGCGCTTCGGGCCTCTCCGGAAGGGACGGGATCGGGGACGCACCGGGCCGCCGCCGCCGCCTCCGGCGCCACGCGAGGAGGGTCTTGCCGAGAAAGGTGAGCCCGGCCGCGACCGGCAGGAGCGCGAGCGCGAGGAGCGCCGCAGGGAAGAGGTGATCGACGCCCGTCGGCCAGTCCTCGTCTTCCCGATCGAAGAAAAACGAGAGGTCGATTCCCTCGTCGGCCGGAAGCGCCTTCTCGAGCGTGACGAACATGAAGTTGCCGGCGAAGCTCCAGGAGTTGTGACCGGCGAGGCCGTAGTCGAGCGTCTCGATCGCCCCCTCCCGGCCAGGGGCGGCGACGTTCAGGTCGAGGACGTATCGGTGAAGGGGGCTCGGCCCCGCTCGTTTGAGCGCCTCGCGCGTCTCGCGCCACCGCTCCGAGAGGCGCTCCCCGAGCGGGCTCGCAGGCATCGGCCGGGAGCGGGGCCGTGGCGCCCAGACGGGCGTCATCGCCCCCCAGGCCTTCCAGCGGAGCCGGTACGCGAGCGTCGTCGGCGCCTCCCACGCCGGCGCGCCTGCGGAGCGGAGCGCCCAGGAAAGCGTCGTCCCGTCGAACGTGTAGCGGTCCGCCTCGTAGAGGGTCCCTTCCTGGAGCTTCCGCTCGCCTCCGGCAGGGTCGAGGAGGACGACCTCGAGGAGCTCGGGAAAGGCCGGCTGACGGGGGTCGAGCCGGCGCGTCGCGACGAAGGAGCTCCCGGACGCCACGAGGACGTGCTTCTCCGTCAGGACGACCGTCCCGTCGGCCGAGAGGTCCGCGTCGACGCGGAGGCTTGACCACCGCAGCCCGGCCACGGCGGGAGACGCAGCGAGCGTCGCGGCGAGGGCCGCGGCCGGGAGGAGGCGTCTCGAAAGAATGGCGGAGGTTAGCAGGGAGGGCCCGGGACGGAGCCGATTCATCTTCCCGTTCCTCCCTTCACCCGAGGCGCTTCGTCGCCTCGCGCCGGGAGAGTCCCGAGAGCCGGCCCTCGTTCGCTCTCACGTACCGGCGGACCTCGTCCGGGTCCGTCCGCGCGTACTGCCGGAGCGCCCAGCCGATCGCCTTCCGGAGGAAGAACTCCTTAGACCCGAGCGACGGCTCGATGCAGGCCCGGAGGAGGGCGACGTCCGTCTCCTTTCCCGAGCCGAGCTGGCACAGGATGGCAGACCGCCTCTTCCAGAGGTCCTCGCCCCTCGCCCAGGCGCGCATCTCCCTCGTCATCACCCCGGGCTCCTTCCGGAGGAGCTCGCCGAGGAGGTGGGAGGCGACGGGATCGACGACGTCCCACCACGCGCCGACGACGACCATCTCCTCGTAGACGGGCAGGGCGTCGAGGTCCCGGAAGGGCGCCGCCGCCTTCCACCGCGCCAGCTCGACCGCCGCGTACGTCTCCTCCCGGTACCTCGCTCCCCGGAAGACGCCCAGGACCTCGACCCGGAACGCGGCCGCGTCGGGAAGGTCGAGCCGCGAGAAGGCCTTCCGGCACGCCGCGCGGAGCGGCACGGCCCCGACCCCGAGGAACGGCATCGCCGACTTCATGTAGGCCTGCGCACCGCGGGCCCGCTCGGGGTCCCCGAGCGCGGCCAGCTCTTTCCGGAGGGCGAGGAGGAGGCGGGGCGGACGGCCCATCGCCCCATTCTGCAACGACCCTCCTTGACAGACCCGGGCCGCCGGCCCTACTGTATCGGTGTTGTGATACACCGAGTCACCAGGAGCCGCCCGTGAACTCCCGCGGCCTCCACGTGGACCCCCGCGATGCGGTCCCGATCTGGAAGCAGATCGAGGAGGGAATGCGGCGCCTCGTCGCCTCCGGCGCCCTTCGCCCCGGGGCGTCCGTCCCCTCCGTCCGCGACCTCGCCCGCGACCTGCAGGTGAACCCGGCCACGGTCGTCCGCGCCTACCAGCGCCTCGTGGACGCCGGCCTCCTCGTCGTCCGGCGCGGCGAGGGGACGTTCGTGGCCGAGGGGATCCCGACGCTCCCGAAGGCCGAGCGCGGCCGCGCCCTGGCGGAAGGGGCGCTTCGCTACGCGTCGACGGCGGTCACGGTCGGCGCGGCGCGAGAGGAGGCGGCCCACGTCCTCGCCTCCGCCTTCGCCCGCCTCGCCTCCACGAGGGAAGGAGAGAAGAAGTGACGAGCTCCCCCGCCGCGGCCCGCGCCGACCGGCTCACCGTCCGCTACGGACGCACGACCGCCGTCGACGCCGTCTCGTTCGACGTCCCG
>CALMDF010000341.1 GCA_937864895.1 uncultured Holophagales bacterium
AGTCCTTGCAGGCGTTCGGGTACTTGATCTGCTTCTGGATGTCCTTGACCGTGATCAGGCCCTTCAGGGCCCCGGCCTTGTCGACGACGAGGAGCTTCTCGATCCGGTGCTCGTGGAGGAGCTGCTTGGCCTGCTCGAGGGTGGTCCCGGGGCGGCAGGTGACGAGCCCCTCCTTCGTCATCCGCTCGGAGATCGGGAGGTCCATCCGGGTCTCGAACCTGAGGTCGCGGTTCGTGAGGATCCCGACGAGCTTGCCGGCGGAGTCGACGACGGGAACTCCCGAGATCCGGAACCGGGCCATGACGCCGAGCGCCTCGGAGATCTTCTGGTCGGGGAGGCACGTGACCGGGTCGACGATCATCCCGCTCTCCGAACGCTTCACCTTGTCGACCTCGGCCGCCTGGTTCGCGATGGAGAGGTTCTTGTGGACGATCCCGAGGCCGCCGTTCTGCGCGATCGCGATGGCGAGCGGACCCTCGGTCACGGTGTCCATGGCCGCCGAGATGACCGGGACGTTGAGGGTGATGCCGGCCGTCAGGTGGGTCTTCAGATCGGCCATCGACGGGTGGACCTCGGAACGCGAGGGGACGAGGAGGACGTCGTCGAAGGTGAGGGCGAGGGGGATGGCCGGGACGGAAGACGGCATGCGGATTCATAGCACGACCGGGGCCGCCCTTTCGAGGCCGGCCCCGGCTGGCGGGAGAAATACGTGGGAAAGGCCGGGGCTCAGTCGCCGGTGGCGGTCGCCCCGTGGCACTTCTTGTACTTTTTCCCGGAGCCGCAGGGGCAGGGGTCGTTCCGGCCGACCTTGGGCCCCGTGCTCTTCACGGTGTCGACCCGGAAGTCGCCTCCCGCCGTCGGGTCGGCGGTCCCCTGGAACGTCATCTCGCGGCGCTGTCTCTGGGCCCGGCGCTCGAGCTCGGCCGCGGCGCGGGAGGTGAGGGCGGGGGCCGAGACGCCTCCGGAAGCCGGGGCGGCCTCTTCCGGCGCCGCGGACGGGGCCGCGGGAGGAGCGAATCGGGCGTCGGCCTCCTGCTCCCTGACGATCTCGAATCGGAAGAGGTTCTGGAGGATCTGCTCCTCCACGGCCTCCTTCACCGCCTCGAAGAGCTGGAACGACTCCTTCTTGTACTCGATGAGGGGGTCGCGCTGGCCGTAGCCCCGGAGGCCGATCCCTTCCTTGAGGTGGTCGAGGGCGAGGAGGTGGTCCTTCCAGAGGGCGTCGACGGACTGGAGCATGAAGAACTTCTCGAAGTCCTTCATGACGTCGGCGCCGAGCTTCGCGGTCTTCTCCTCGTAGTACTTCCTGAGGGCGGCCTTCAGCTTCTCCTTGAGCGCCGCGTTGTTGTCGTCGTCGTGGGAGAGCCCGGCTTCCTCAGGCGACATCCCGAAGGACTCGCCGAGGATCGAGGAGAGCGCCTTCCAGTCCCACTCCGAGCGGTCCTTGCTGGCGGGGCAGTGCCGGTCGACGTAGTCCTCCGAGACGTCCTCTGCGAGGTTGATGACGTACTCGTGGGAGAGCGCCCCGGTGAGGATCTCCTTCCTCAGCCTGTAGATCTCCTCGCGCTGCTTGTTCATGACGTCGTCGTACTCGAGGAGGTGCTTGCGGGTGTCGAAGTTCCTCGCCTCGACCTGCTTCTGCGCCCTTTCGATGGAGCGGGTCACCCACCGGTGCTCGATGGGGACCCCTTCCTCCATCCCGAGCCTCTGCATCAGCCCCGACAGCCGGTCGGTGCCGAAGATCCGCATGAGGTCGTCCTCGAGGGAGAGGAAGAACCGGGAGGACCCGGGGTCCCCCTGGCGGCCGGCGCGCCCGCGGAGCTGGTTGTCGATGCGGCGGGACTCGTGCCGCTCCGTGCCGATGATGTGGAGGCCGCCCGCCGCGATGACCTCCTCGTGCGCCTTCGCGCACTCCGCCTTCGCCTCTTCGAGGAGCTTCCCGTACTCCTCGACCGTCTTCCCCTTGCTCCGCTGCTTCGCCAGGAACTCGGGGTTGCCGCCGAGGATGATGTCGGTGCCGCGGCCGGCCATGTTCGTCGAGATCGTCACCCGGCCCGGCTGGCCGGCCTGGGCGACGATGGTCGCCTCCTGCTCGTGGTACTTGGCGTTCAGGACGACGTGCGGGACGCCCCGCTTCTTCAGCAGGTTCCCGAGGTGCTCGGACTTCTCGATGGAGATCGTGCCTACGAGGATCGGCTGCCCCTGCTCGTGGCGCTCGACGATCTCCTCGACGACGGCGTCGAACTTTTCCCGCTCGGTCCGGTAGACGACGTCGTGCTCGTCCTTCCTCACCATCGGGCGGTTCGTCGGGATGACGACGACGTCGAGCTTGTAGATCTTGTCGAACTCGGCCGCCTCGGTGTCGGCCGTGCCCGTCATGCCCGCCAGCTTGTCGTACATCCGGAAGTAGTTCTGGAGGGTGACCGTGGCGAGGGTCTGGTTCTCGCGCTCGATCTTGACGCCCTCCCGGGCCTCGACGGCCTGGTGGAGGCCGTCGGACCAGCGGCGCCCCGGCATGAGGCGGCCCGTGAACTCGTCGACGATGATGACCTGCCCCTCCTTGACGACGTAGTTCACGTCGCGCCTGTAGAGGGTGTGGGCCCTGAGGGCCTGCTGGCAGGCGTGGAGGACGTCGATGTTCGTCGGGTCGTAGAGGTTCTCCACGCCGAGGAGCCGCTCGCACTTCGAGACCCCTTCCTCGGTCAGGGAGGCGGTGTGCGCCTTCTCGTCGACGAGGTAGTCGCCCGTGGTCGTCTTGTTGCCGTACTTGTCCTTGACCTCTTCGCCGCGAACGAGCTTGGGGACGATCCGGTCGCACCGGTAGTAGATGTCGACGTCCCCCTCGGAGGGGCCCGAGATGATGAGGGGAGTCCGGGCCTCGTCGATGAGGATCGAGTCGACCTCGTCGACGAGGGCGAAGAAGTGGGGGCGCTGGACCATCTGCGCGAGCTCGAACTTCATGTTGTCGCGCAGGTAGTCGAAGCCGAACTCGTTGTTCGTCCCGTAGGTGATGTCGGCGCGGTAGGCCTCGCGGCGGGCCGCGTCGTCCATGTCGTGCTGGATGCAGCCGACGCTGAGGCCGAGGGCGGTGTAGATCTGCCCCATCCACTCGGCGTCGCGGCGGGCGAGGTAGTCGTTGACCGTGACGACGTGGGCGCCGCGGCCCGCGAGGGCGTTGAGGGTGACGGGAAGCGTGGCGACGAGCGTCTTTCCCTCGCCCGTTCGCATCTCCGAGATCTTCCCCTGGTGGAGGACCGCCCCGCCCCGGAGCTGGGCGTCGTAGTGGCGCTGGCCGAGCGTCCTCTTTCCCGTCTCCCTGACGAGGGCGAAGACGCGGGGGAGGAAGGGGTCCAGGACCTCCCGGGTCCGGGCCCGGCGGGCCTCGATCTCGGTGGGAAGGGTCTTCAGCTCCGATTCGATCCGTTCCCGGATCTCGCCGATCCGGGCCTTCAGGCCGTCGAGCGGCAGGTCGACGAGCTCGGGCTCGAGGCGGCCGACCTCCTCCACGAGGGGCGTGAGCGCCTTCATGTCGCGGTCGTGCTTCGTCCCGAATATCTTGGAGAGTGCCTTGTCGATGATCATCTTTCGTCCATGGGCGCCCCGAAAGGGCGCGAACCAAGGATCCTAGCAGAGGGGCGGCGGCCCACTCGTCTCGGCGCGGACCCGGTCAGAAGGCGTTCAGGACGTAGTC
>CALMDF010000342.1 GCA_937864895.1 uncultured Holophagales bacterium
GGGCCGGACCAGGTCCTCGTCGTCGGGGGCGGGGTCGCCGGGCTGACGGCGGCGCACCGGCTCAGACAGGCGGGAGGGGCGGTGAGGGTCCTCGAGGCCCAGGAGCGGATCGGGGGGCGGATGCTGAGCCTCAGGGGGCACTTCCCGGAGGGGATCGTCGCCGAGCTCGGCGCGGAGCTCGTCGACACCGGCCACGAGAGCCTCCGCGGCCTCGCCTCCGAGCTCGGGCTCGAGCTGGACGACCTCCTCGTCGAGCCGCCGGGCTTGTCGGAGACGCTTTTCTTTGCCGGGGCGCGCCGAAGCGAGGCCGAGATGGTCGAGGCGATGCGCCCCGTCGTCGAGGCGGCGCGACGCGACCTCTCCCTTCTCGGGGACGAGCCCGACGCGAGCTACCGGGGACCGGAGACGGCGCGACTTCTCGACGCCCTCTCGATCCCGGCGTGGCTCGAGAAGTCCGGGATCTCCGGCTGGGCGAAGACGCTCGTCGAGGTGGCGTTCGAGTCGGAGTGCGGCCTCCCGCCGGGAGACCAGAGCTGCCTGAACTTTCTCCTCTTCGCGACGTTCGAGCCCGGGCACCCGAAGCTCTACGGCGACAGCGACGAGCGTTTCCACATCCGGGGAGGGAACGACCAGGTCCCCGCGCGCCTCGCGGAGAAGCTCGGAGACGCCGTCCTCCGGGGGACGGCGCTCGAGGCTCTCCGGACCGGGAGCGACGGCCGCTACGTGGCGACGGTGCGGCGCGAGGGGACGAGCCGCGAGGAGCGAGCCTCGCACGTCGTCCTCGCGCTCCCGTTCACGCTCCTGCGCCAGGTCCGCCTCGACGTGCCGCTCTCGCCGGCGAAGAAGCGGGCCATCGACGAGCTGGGCTACGGCACGAACGCGAAGCTGATGACCGGGTGGGCGCGCCGGGAGTGGCGGCTCTCGCACGGCTCGACGGGGACCGTCATGACCGACGCCGGCTTCCAGATCGCGTGGGAGACGAGCCGCTCGCAGAAGGGGACGGCGGGCGTCCTGACGAACTTTACGGGGGGGGCGGAAGGCCTCGCCGCAGGGAACGGCACCCCGCTCGAGCGGGGGAGGGAATTCGCCGCCCGCCTCGACACCGTCTTTCCCGGCGTCTCCGCGCACCATCGCCCGGACGAGGCTGTCCGGTTCCACTGGCCGACAAACCCCTGGACGCGCGGGAGCTACGCCTGCTACCGGCCCGGGCAGATCACGGCCTTCGGCGGGGCGGAGGGCGAGAGGGAAGGCGGAGTCTTCTTCGCGGGAGAGCACACTTCGAGCGACTTCCAGGGGTTCATGGAAGGCGCCTGCGAGTCGGGCGAGCGGGCGGCGAGGGAGGTCCTCGCCGCGATGGGCCTCGCGGCGGCCACGAAGTAAGCCCGGAGAAGAGGCCGCCGGCCTCCCTCAGGGCGGCGGGGGGGGGGCCGTGGGGTAGGGGTCGGTCGCACCCGCCGCGACGAGCGCGGCGCGGATCGCGGGGTCGACGGCGTGCGCGAGGGGCGTGGTTCCGCCATCGTCCCGGGCGTTCGGGTCGGCGCCCCTCCCGAGGAGGAGATTCACCCTCCCGAGGTCCCCGTCCCCGGCGGCGATCGTCAGCGGCGTCGCGTTCCAGCCGTTACGCGCGTCCACCGGCGCGCCGGCGTCGAGGACGACCTTCAGCATCGAGACGTTACGTGCCACGTGCGACAGGGCCTGCCCGTCCTCGTCGCGGGAGGCGGGATCGGCGCCGGTCTTCATCAGCCGGCGAGCCGTCGCCTCGTCGCCGTTCGCGACCGCCTGGAACAGCCGGCCGCGGATCGGGATCTCCTCCTCGGCCCGCGCGGCCGCCCGGCCGGCGGCCCGTTCCGCCGCGCGATCCCGGAGGTCGCGACCGGCGACGATCCCCTGCGCCACGAGGAGGACGGCGGCGAGCCCGGCGAGGAAGCGCAGTCCGCGCCTCTTGGCCAGGACGTTCTCGGCGGCTCCCCCCCGGTAGAGGAAGACCCCGTCCAGGGCGTCCGTCGGAACGGCGGTGAACCCGCCCCGGTTCGCGTCGAATTTCCCGAGGACGGTGACCGTTTCGCCCGGCGCGAAGCGGGTTTCGTCGAGGGACCAGAGGTGGAGGTCGAGCGGCGACTCGAGCTCCGCCTCGGGATTCGAGATGCGGCAGTCGGTCCGGTAGCCGCCCGTCGCGTCGAGGCTCGCCCGCTGCGCGGCTTCGACCCTCTTCCTCATTTCGACGACGGTGCCGGGCGAAACGACGTCGACGAAGGACGCCGCGCCGAGGTACGCCGCCGCGCGCGCCACGGCGTCGGGACCCGCGTGGGTCGTCGCGGCCGCGATGACGACCGGCGGCTCGAGCATCCGTACGGCGCCGAAGGCCGTCCTCACCTCGCACGGCGCCATCGCCTCCCCCTCGAAGGCCTTCACGGCCGTCGTCCGGCGCTTTCCGTGCTTCGGAGAGACACGCGCCGTCCTCTGGACGACGTACGAGGCGACGAGCGCCGGCTGGGCTGAGAATGGGGCCGTCAGCCCCGCGTCCGTCGTCGGGTGGAGCTCCCCGATCGCCGCAGCCCGCCTGCCGTCCGCCGGTGGAGTTCCGCTCGCGGCCTCTTCGATCAGCCGAATTTCCGTCCTCTCCTTCAGGAGGCCCCTCAACGAGAGGACCGTCCCGAGTCCGAGGAGGCCGAGCCAGGCGCCTTTTTCCCACGGTGGCTCCCCGCCCGCGGGCCGGAGCGCGAAGGCCCAGGCGGCGGTGAGAGCCGCGAATACGGCGCCCGAAAGGAGGAGGAACAGGACGCAGCCCTTCTTCACTCGATCTCCTCTGCGGCGGAGGTCTCGTCCACCGGATCCGTTTTCCGCGGAGCGTCCTTCATCGTAAGCCCGGTCCCCGGGGCCTCACTCCCCGTGGCCCCGGAGAACCTTGACGGACGCCTCTCACGAGCGGAGGATCCACGAAACAAACAGCTGGGGAGGTCCTATGAACCGCATCGCCCGAACGATGTTGGCCTTTGCCGTGGCTGGTCTCTCCGCAGACCTCGCGGCCCAGAGTGACTCCGCCTTCGACCACGCCAACCCGAACTCGGCGTTCCTGCGCTGCGGAACCCGGAACCCGACGCCGGAAGAGGCCCGGATGATCGAGGAGCAGGTCGTGGCGCTGCGCACGCTCGTGAACGGGAAGGGCAAGCCGGGCGGCGGTGGGGGAGGCGGCGGCGTCCTGCCGGCACCGGGATCGATCCCGATCGGTGTCTATTTTCACGTCATCCGGGATGGCAGTTCGGGGGCCGCCGCCGCCGGTCGGATCGACGAGCAGATCGCCGTCCTGAACGAGGCGTACTCCGGCGCGACGGGTGGCTCCGCGACGCCGTACACGTTCTCCCTCGAAGGCACGACGGACACCGACAACGCCGACTGGTACGTGAACTGCTACGGGTCCGCCGAAGTGGCGATGAAGTCGGCCCTGCGTC
>CALMDF010000343.1 GCA_937864895.1 uncultured Holophagales bacterium
TGCGCGGAGCGGGCGGCCCCGAGCGCCGCTTCGAACGCCCGGGCCGTGCGGCCGAATCCCGGCGAGGAGACGACGTCGTCCCGGGTCGCGAGGGCCGCTTCCTCGAGCGTCTCGCCGCCGCGGACTCTCGCGACGATCGCCGCGAGCGCGCCGGCGGAGATCCGGGCGCAGGGATCGCTCTCGGTCGACGCCGCGACCTCGCAGCCGGCGCGGAAGGCCTCTCCCGGCTCGCAGACGGCCCCGAGCGGGGCGGCCCTGACGAGCGTCTCGGCGGGCACCTCGCGGTCGTGTCCGGCCGGGCCGGGCCCCTCCGCCCCGTCGCGGGGCTCTCCGGGCAGAGCTCCCCTCGTCCCTCGGGAGACGCGGAGCCGGGTCAGGCGGCCGAGCCACCCGCCGTCCGGACCGCCGGCCTCGAGACCGCGGGTCGCCCGCCACCGCCGCGAGGAGTCGAGGACGGCCGTCAGGGGGCCGCGATCCTCTCCGCCGGACCGGGCGAGCGCCCAGCGGACGAGCCCCTCGGCCGTGAAGAGGCTCGCCTTGGCCGCGTCCGTGACGGCCCCCCAGCGGCCTCCGGCCGGGGCGAGATCCGAGAGCCCGGCGGGACCGTGGAGGGCCCGGATCTCGAGGAGCGTCATCGGCGCGACGACGCTACCGAGCGCGCTTCCGACCGCTCCCCCGAGGAGGCAGCCGCAGATCGTTTCGCGGGCCGGCACCACCCGCGGAAGTTAGCGCGGAAAGGTCCGGCACGCCAGATTTCATACCGGCCTTGACCCTGACGCCTCGCGCGTGCTGTATTCGCTCCGTGCGACCCTTCCGAGCGTTCCTCACAGCCTGCCTCGTCTCCCTTTCGGCGTACGGCGGGGCGGTGGCCCAGGTCCCCGGAATCAGGCAGGGTCCCGCCGCCCCCGCGACGCCCGTGCCGACTCCAGCCCCCGCGGCCGAGGCCGAGCCCGAGTCGCCCCGTTCGGCGGTCGCCGGGTTCCTCGACCTGGCGCGGGAGGGACGTTTCGAAAAGGCGTCAGGCTACCTGGACATCCCCGGCAACCTCGAAGGCAGGACCGCCGAGCTCGCCCGAAAGCTGAAGCTCGTTCTCGACCGCGACCTCTGGATCGACCTCGAAAAGCTGTCCGGGGACCCGGAGGGCTTCCTGAACGACGGGCTTCCGGCGGACGTGGAGGAGGTCGGGACGGTCAAGGGTCCGAGGGGAACCGTCGAGCACGTGAGGCTCGTCAGGAGACCAAGGGACGGGGGCGCCGTCTGGCTCTTCTCCCCCGTGACGGTGGCGCGCATCCCCACGTGGTACGACACCCTGGACAACCGCGTCCTCCTCGAGCACGTTCCGGCAGCCCTCCTGCGGCCGGGTCCGCGGGAGCTCCTGTGGTGGCAGTGGATCGCCGCCATCGTCCTCCTCGTTCCTGCCTGGTGGTGCGGCCGGGCCCTCGGCTGGGCGACCCGGAAGGTCCTGCTGCGGATCGCGGCACGAACGTCCGCGACCTGGGACGAGAAGATCCTGATGAAGGTCCGCGGGCCGCTCGCCTTCGCCTGGATGCTCTTGCTCCAGCGCGGCGGGCTGCCCCTGCTCGGCCTCTATCCCCCGGCGGAGGAGTTCGCGGTCCAGCTCCTGAAGGCCGGCGCGATCGTCGCCGTCTTCTGGGCGGGCTTCGGGACGGTTTCCGTGGCGGGAGAGCTCCTCGCCGAGGCCCCCTGGGCGGCGGCGAACGCCACGGCCCGCTCCTTCCTCCACTTCTCGGTCCGCTTCGGGAGGCTGCTCGTCGTCATCCTCGGCGTCCTCGGCGCGTTTTCCGTTCTCGGGATCCCCGTCAACAACGTCCTCGCCGGGCTCGGTATCGGCGGCATCGCGATCGCCTTCGCCGCGCAGAAGACCGTCGAGAACTTCTTCGGGGCCGTCTCCATCGGCGTCGACCAGCCTCTCCGGGTCGGCGACTTCGTGAAGGCGGAGGGCACGCTCGGGACCGTCGAAAGCATCGGCCTGCGCTCGACGCGCATCCGGACCCTCGACCGGACCCTCGTGACGGTCCCGAACGGCAAGCTCGCCGACATGCAGATCGAGACGTTCGCCGAGCGCGACCGGATCCGCATGGCGGTGGTCGTGGGGCTCGAGTACGGGACGACCGCGAAACAGCTCCGGGCGGTCATCGCCGGGATCGAGTCGCTCCTCCGCGCCCATCCGAAGGTCTGGCCCGACGTCATCGTCCGCTTCGTCGGCTTCGGAGCCTCCTCCCTGGACCTGGACGTCTGGGCCTGGTTCCAGACGACGGACTTCGCCGAGTTCCGCGACATCCGGCAGGAGGTCCTCCTCGGCATCATGGAGGTCGTCGAGACCAACGGCTGCTCGTTCGCCTTCCCGACCCGGACCGTCCATCTCGTCGGACCGGGGGCCGTCACGCCTGCCGCCAGGCCGTGACGGCCTCGCCCCGGCTCCTCGGGCCAGGGGACGAGACGGCCGTCGAGGAGTTTCTTCACCCGCACGCCGATTCCTCGCTCTTCCTCCTCGGGAACCTGCGCGCCGCCGGTCTCGCCGACACGGGCGCGCCGTACAGCGCGGCCTGGGTCGCGGCGTGGGACGGCCCGGAGATCCTCGGCGTCGCGGCGCACTGCTGGAACGGCGTCCTCCTCGTCCAGGCGCCCCGCGAGCTGGCCGACGTCGCTCGAGCGTCTCTCGCCGCGTCGAGGAGGCCGCTCGCGGGGATCTCGGGCCCGCGAGCCCAGGTCGTGGCGGCTCGGGCGGCGCTCGGCCTGGGCAGGGCTCCCGTCGCGATGGACCACGAGGCGGAGCTCTTCTCCCTCGACCTCTCCGCGCTCGCCGTCCCCGGGCCCCTCTCCCGCGGGGACGTCGCCTGCGGACCGCCCTCGGAAGGAGAGCTGCCCCTCCTCACCGACTGGCGCGTCGCCTACGCCGTCGAGACGCTCGGCGCCGCACGGGGCGACGGGCTCCTCTCGACCTGCGCCGAGGAGGTCGGGAGGCTCGCCGCCGAGGGGAACGCGTTCGTCCTCCGGGAGGGGGGCGTGCCGGTCGCCTTCAGCGGCTTCAACGCCCGCCTCCCCGAGGTGGTCCAGGTGGGG
>CALMDF010000344.1 GCA_937864895.1 uncultured Holophagales bacterium
GGGTGCTCGCCCGCGCCGAGGCCGCGATCGGCCTGTCGGTCGCGGGCCCGTACCTCGACGCCGGAGACCTCCTTCTCGACGACGCCCGCCCACGCCTCGTCTCGACGACGCCCGCCGACGGCGCAACCGGGGTCGGCCTCGTGCCCGGGATCCGCGTCGTCCTCTCCGAGCCGCTCGGGGCCGGTCTCTTCTCCCGGAGGCCGGGTGAGTTCGTCGAGCTGAGCGGGCCGTTCGGAAGTGTGGCGATCGACGTTTCGCTCGAGGCGGGCGAGACGGCTCTCGGCGTGGCGTTCCCCGTGGGCACGGCGCTCGCCGGGGCGACCTCCTACCAGCTCCGCATTCTCGGCTCTCTCCCCGACCGATCCGGCATGACCCTCGGCGGAGACCTCGTCGTCCGCTTCACGACGGCCGACCTGTCCGCCCCCACGGTCCTGACCTCGGCGCCCCTGCCGGGGCAGATCCAGGTCGCGACGGACGTGAACCCCGTCGTGGTCTTCACGAAGACGATCGATACGGCCACGGTCGCTTCCGGCGCGAGGCTCGAGAGGGTCGACGAGCCGCGGGGCCCGGTCGCGTCGGCCCCCTCACTTCGCCCTGACGGCAGAACTCTCGCCCTGAACCCGGCCGGAGGCCTGGAGATCGAGGGGCACTACGAGATCGTCGTCGACGGCATCGCCGACGTCGCCGGGAACCGGCTCCCGGCGGGGGTCCGGATCCCCTTCCTGACCCGGGACGACCGCGCCCCGGGCGTAGTGGTCGACGCCCCCTCGACGGAGACGCCGCTCGAGGGGAGCTGGCAGAGCTACACGCTCCGCTTCGGCGACGACGACGTGGCGCGGCTGCGGCTCACGGTCGTGACGGCGACGGGAGCTTCCGTGTGCGGTGAGACCGCGCCCGCCGCCTCGTCCAGGGCGGAGACCTTCTCCTGCCGGCTGCCGGCGATCTCGGCGGCGGGAGGCACGAGAGCCGTCCTCCGGGCCGAGGCGGAAGACCGCTCGGGCAACGCCTCCCTCCCGTCGGAGAGGGTCCTCACGCTCTCGCCCGACGCACCGCCCGTTCTCACGATCTCGAACCCGCCGGCCGGGACGCGATTCCTCTCGGGGACGACGGTCACGGTCCTGGGGAGCGTCCTCGAGGACAACGGCCCGGCGACGGTGACGGCGCGGTTCGGCGCGACGAGCCGGACGGCCGGTGCCACGGGAACGTTCACGTTCGCGTTCCCGGTGCCCGTCGTATCCGCCCCCGGGACGATCGTCCTCGAGGTCTCGGCGGTGGACGCCGGGGGCAACGCGGCCCGCCCGGTCGCCATTCCCCTCGGGATCGACCCGGACCTGGCCGCGCCGTCGATCTCGATCGCTTCCCCGGAAGACGACGCCGCCGTCCTCGGCGGCCGGGCCCTTCGCCTCGTCGCCTCGGCGTCGGACGACGCTCCCGGCGTCCGGCTCCGCTGGCGAGCCGCGGGAGGAGCCTGGAGCACGCCCACCTCGGGGGTGCTCTCGATCCTCGTTCCGACCCCCGCGGTCGCCGGGGAGACGCGGTACGTCCTCGAGCTCGAGGCCCGCGACGGAGCCGGGAACACGGCCTGGGCGACGCGCGGGGTTCGACTCCTGCCGAACCTCGCTCCCTCGATCGCGCTCTCGGCGCCCGGCGCTGACTTTCGCGTCACCGCCCTGTCCGCCTTCACCGTCTCCGGCACGGCCCGGGACGACGGCGGCGTCCCGGCCGTGACCGTGACGTACGGCGGACAGGCCCGGACGACGACCGCGGCGAGCTTCTCGTTCGTCTTCACCGCCCCGGCCGTCTCGGTTCCCACGGAGACCTCGGTCGCCGTCGTCGCGGCGGACCCGGAGGGGAACGCCTCGGCGCCCCTCTCGGTTCCGGTGACGGTCGTTCCCGACGCGGGAGGAACGCCGACGGTCGTCCTGGCGGCGCCGGCGCCAGGGATCCTCCTCGCGGACCCGGGCACGAAAGTGGTTCTCACCTGTGCCGACAACGTCGGCCTCGATGCGGCGACGGTCGAAGTGACGGGAGGCCTCTCCTCCGGGGAGCGGCAGGGTCTTCCGCTCGCGGGGACGAGCGCGGAGGTGGTCGTCCCTCTCGTCCCGACGGCCGCCCCCTTCGGCACGCCGGCGCGCATCCTGGCAAGCCTCCGGAACATCTCCGCGCACGGTGCCGCGCTCGACGTGGCTCTTCCCGTGGCCTTCCATCGCCTCGGGACGCCGGTGGCGGCCGGTCCCTGGAACGAGGGGGGCCTCCTCTCCGCGAGCTTCCGCCTGACGACCGAGGGGATGCGCCGGGCGGTGGCCCTGAGGCTCGAGATCGGCACCGACGCACCGGCCGGGTTCGTCCCGCTCGCCTGCGCGCAACGGAACGGCCGTCTCGCGGAGCTCGAGACGCTCTCCGTCGTCGTTCCGGCCGGACGCTCGGATCTCGTCCTGCGCTCCGTGCTCGTGGACGCGGAAGGACACGAGGCGCCGGCAGCGGATTCGGACGGGCGCTCCCCCTTCCAGAGGCCGCTACCGACGACGGCCGACACGGTCGCCCCCGGCGTCACGATCGTCGCGCCGGTGGAGGCGAGCCCGTTCGCCGTCGGCACGCCCGTCGACGTCGATGTGACGGCGGCGGACGACGTGAGACTCCGTTCGATCGAGGTGACCTTCGCCGGGGTCACGAAGGCGTGCTTCGCCTCGCCGTGCCGCGTCACCTTCTTCGCCCCGAGAGTCACGGGGCCGACGGCGCAGACGGTCCTGGCCGTCGCGAAGGACGTCTCGGGCCAGAGCGCGAGCGCCTCGGTCGAGGTCGTGGTCGAGCCAGCGGGGCCGGCCGGGCCGGCGGGCGAGGGATCGCGGGGCGACGGGCGCCGGCCGCGCATCGCCTTCGTCACGCCGTGGCTCACGCCGTCGCCGGTTCCGCCTCTCTCCACCTACGTGCCCTGGGCCGACGCGGAGGACGAGGACGGCATCGAGACGATCGAGTTCTTCCTCGGCGACGGAACCGGGGAGCCGTGCCTCGTCCTCCGGATGCCCGCGGACGCGTGGCCCCCGCGGCGCGGCTGCGCGATCCCCGCCCTGGCGGAGGGCGCGGAGCTTCCGTTCCTCGCGCGCGCGACGGACAGGTCCGGGGAGAGTGCCGAAGCGAGGGCGCTCCTCGTGATCCGGGACGGCCTGCGCGTCGTCGGGCCGGCGATTCTCGCGACGCATGGCAGCAGACACAAGGGTGACCTGGTCTACGTCGAGGGTCCGGTCGAGGTCGACGGCGAGCTGAGAGTCGGCGAGCTCCACCTGCGGGCGGGGGCGACGCTCCGGCCGGCCCGGTCCGGGGGAACGCCCGAGGCGGTTCGAATCCACGCGGAGGGCAATCTCGTCCTCGACGCGGGCTCGCTCGTCGACGTCTCGGCGACCGGGGTCCGCCCCCTTTCCGGGCTCGACGTGGTTCCGCCCGACGGGGAGGGGGAGGGCGCGCCGCACGGCGGCGATGCGGGCGCGGAGGCGGCGATCCGGCGTGCCTACGGGTCCTGCTTCGCGCCGGTTCTCCCTGGCGCGCGCGGGGGCATCGCGGGCACGCTCGGCGGGGGCCTGGTCTTCCTCTCCGCGAGAGAGCTCATTCTCGCCGGCGTCGTGACGGCGGACGGAGAGGATTCCGGAGGCGACAGGCCCGCCTGGCGAGGGCTCGGCGCGGGAGGCTCGATCTACCTCCAGGCCCTCGAACGGATCACCGGGCCTCCCGACGAGGGAAGCCGGCGCCGGGGGATCCTCTCGGCCCGCGGCGGCTCGCCCTCGCCGGCCGAGGCGAGCCCGTTCCCCATGGCGTTCGCCGCCGGGGGGCGGATCTCGCTCCTGGCGCCGTCGGTCACGCTTCCCGCGCTGGACGTCGCCGGGACGAGGCTCCCGGACGGCACGGCGTCGGGACGGCCAGGGACGGTGTTCCTCCGCGACGCCGCGAGGCCGGACGGCGTCTTCGTCCTGCCGCCGGCGGGCGGCGGATCCGATGGCACCGCGCCCGGTGAGGCCCCGTGACGTCCCCGGCCGTCCCCCGCCGCCCCGGCACGGCCGCCCGGGCCTGCGTCCTGGCGCTCTGCCTTCTCTTCGGGGCGCGGCTCTCGGCGGACGACCCGTTCGGCGTGGCCGGCGGGATCGGTGAACGGGCCCTCGTGGCGGAAGGGGACGTGGACCTTCGCGGAGGCGCCGTCGTCGACTCGGTGGGCCTGCTGGGGACCTCTTCGGGAAGAGGAAGGGGACACGTCGTCGCGGGAGGTGACCTCCGTCTTTCGGGACGCGCCCGCGTCGACGGCGACGCGCGATTCGGCCCGACGTCGCGAATGGAGAAGGCCGGCTCGTCGTCCGTGTCGGGCGTGACCGGACCGCTGCCGGCCCCGCTCGCCCCGGCGGCGATCGACCTCGTGAAGCTCGCGGCGGAGCTCGAGGTCGCGAACGACAACGCCCGGATTCCTTCGACCTCCCTCGGCCGATCGCCGCTCACCGGCCCGGCCAGCCGGACTCTCGTCGTCGGCGAGGGCGATCGGCTCGAGCTCCCCGAGGGGACGTACTCGCTCGACGGCCTGAGCCTCGAAGGGAGCGCCGTCGTCACCGTGAGGGGGAGCGTCCGGGTTCTCGTCCGCGGCCCCGTCCGGCTCTCGGGCAGGAGCCGCCTGAACCCGGAGTCGGGGGCGTTCCGTCTCCGCCTCTGGTCGACGGGAAGCGACTTCGTGGTCGAAGGAGACGCATCCCTGCGCGCCTTCGTCTACGCCCCCTCGGCCTCCGCCTCCCTCGTCGGCGACACGCTCCTCTGCGGCGGCCTCCGCGCCGCCTCGGTCCGCCTCGACGGGCAGGCTCGAGTCACGCGACTCGTCGAGGACATCCCTCCGCTGACAGCCTCCTTCACGGAGGCGGGAGCCCCGATCGCGAACGGCGCGACCTTCTCCCGGCCCGCCCGGCCCGAGGCGACGCCGTCGCCGCGCGTTCCCGTCCCGGAGATGGCGCTCCTCCTCGACGGGGCTCCCTTCCGATCGGGCGACGTCGTCTCCTCCCTGGGCGACCACGCGCTCGTCGCACGGCTCCGGGACACGTGGGGCCGGGATGCCGAGGCCTCGGTTGCCTTCCGGATCGTCGAGCCGGCGGGAGAGGCCCCCCGGCTCGCCATCCTCTCTCCGGCGGCGGGGAAGGTCCTCGGGGCGGGGCCCGTCGACGTCTCGGGGAGCGCGGGAACGTCCGTGTCGGTCGACGTCGACGGCGTCCCCGCCGTCGTCTCGAACGGCGGGTTCGCGGCTCGTGGCGTGCCGCTCGTCGAAGGGCCGAATTCCCTGGTCGCGAGCGGGCGCGACGCACAGGGCCGCGGCGGGACGGCGCGCGCGACGGTCTTGCTCGACACGGCCCCGCCCTCGATCGCAAGCCTCGAGGGGGGGCTGCCGCTTCTCGAGGGGCGTGTCTTCGCGAGGGCCGTCGTTCCCGTCGTCTCGGTCGTCGAGGCGAATCCCGCAGTGACGACGAGCTCGCTCGACGGGGTCCCGTTCCTCTCCGGGACCCCCGTGACGACGGAGCGGGAGCACGAGCTCGTGGTCTTCTCGGAGGACCGGGCCGGGAACCGGGCGACGGAAAGCGTCCGCTTCCGGGTCGACACGACGCCCCCTGCCGTCGCGATCACGCAGCCGTCGCCGGGGAGCGTCGTGCGGTCGCTTCCGGCGGCTCTCGCAGGGACCTGCGGTCCCGACGCCGTCCGGGTCTCGTCCGCCGGACGCAGCACGACTCCCGCGAACGGGGCCTTCGAGCTGACGGACTTCCCGTTCGTCGAGGGGCGGCGGACGGTCGTCGTCACGGCTTTCGACGCGGCTGGGAACGCAGCGACGGCGACGGCGGCCTACGTCGTCGACGTCGCGAGCCCGGCCCTCGCCATAACGTCTCCCGCGGAGGGCGCCATCCTGGGGACCGGGCCGGTCCTCGTCAGGGGAACGGCCACGGACGCGACGCTCGAGAGCGTGACGGTGGACGGTTTCGCGGCGACGGTCTCGAGCGGCGGAGATTTCTCCGCCGGGCCCTTCTCCCGAGCCGACGGCCCTGGCTCGTTCACCGCCTCGGCAGTCGACGCGGCCGGGCGAACCTCGACGGCGAAGGTGAACGTCACCGTCGACACCGTCCCTCCGGTCGTCTCCGTTCGCGTTGCCGCGACGGGCGCCGTGCTGGCTCCGGGGGCTCTCCTCTCCGTCGCGCCGGTCCTCGACGTCGTGGTCGCCGACGCGACGACGCCGGACCGGACGACGACGTCCGTCCGCGTGGACGGGGCGGCCTACGCAGGGGGCGCGATCGCCGGGGAGGGCTCGCACGGCATCGACGTCGTGGCGACCGACGGGGCGGGAAACGTCGCGGCGGTCTCCCTCTCCTTCACGCTCGACACCTCAGCGCCCGTCTTCGTAGACCTCCTTCCGGCCGAGGGGTGGGTCGGCCGCACCGCCACGATCACGGTGTCGGGGAGGGTGAGCGCGGACGCCGCCTCCGTCACGGTGAACGGGCTCGCGGCGGCCCTCGCAGGTGGAGCCTTCTCGAGAGACGGAGTCGCCCTTCTCGAAGGGCCGAACGTCGTCGCCCTGCGCGCGGAGGACGGCGCCGGAAACGCCGGAACCGCGACCCTGCGGCTCGGGCTCGACACGACGCCGCCCGCCATCGCGTTCTCGGGGCCGGCGGCGGGCAGTCTCCTCGGCGCTCTCACGGCGGATGCCCGGGGGACGGTGGCCGACTCGAACCTGGAGTCGGTGAGCGTCGACGGCGTCGTGGCAGATGTCGACGGCGGCGGCTTCAGCCGGGCGGGAGTGCCGCTCGTGGAAGGGCCGAACACGCTGACGGCCACCGCGCGCGACCGCGCCGGGAACACGGCTTCGGCAACCGTCGCGATCACCGCCGACTCGAAGCCCCCCGTCGTCTCGATAGGGGCGCCCCTGGCAGGAGCGGTCCTCGGCACGTCCCCGGTCGTCGTCACGGGGGGCGTGACGGACGCCCACCTCGACTCCGTGTCGGTCGACGGCGTCGTCGCCTCGCTGGAGCCCGCCGGCCGGTACCGGGCGGAGGTTCCGCTCGCCGAGGGGCGGGCGACGCTCGTGGTCACGGCGCGGGACGCGCTCGGGCACGGGTCGACGGCGAGCGTCGCGGTCACGCTCGACACCGCGGCGCCTGCGGTGACGATCACGTCGCCAGCTGACGGGGCCCGTTTCCGCACGACGCCGCAGCGCGTGGTCGTCCGCCTCGCCTCGGTCGAGAACGTCGAGACGGTGACCGTCAACGGCCTCCCCGCGGTGCAGTCCGGCGAAGAGCTCGCCGTCGACGTCCGGCTCGTGGAGGGGGTCAACCCCCTCACGGCCCGGGCGCGGCAGACGACGGGCAGGGAGGGGACGGCGAGTGCGACCGTCGTGCTGGACACCGCGCCGCCCCGGCTCGTCTCCTCGGCCCCGGCGGACGGTCAGGCGGGCGTTTCCCTCTCGCCCGAGATCCGCCTCACGTTCAGCGAAGAGCTCGACGCCGTGACCGCGGTCCCGGCGGCGTTTCTCCTTCGAATCGGAAGCCAGACGGCGGTCGTCGCCGTCGCCACGGCGGGCCCGGTCGTCACACTTTCTCCGGTCACGCCGCTCGCCGACTCGCGCTCCTGCGAGCTCACGCTCGCGCCGACTCTCGCCGATCTCGCCGGGAACACCCTGGCCGAGACGACGATCCGGTTCTCGACGGTCGACGAGACCGCTCCCGACGCCCCCGTCCTCGACGCGGCGCCGCCGCTTCTCTGCGCCACCTCGCGAGACCTGACGGGGATCGCGGAGCCCGGGGCCGGGATCGTCGTGACGGGTGGGGCGGCCGTCGCCCAGGGGGCGGCCGCGGCCGACGGCCGCTTCCGGGTCGCCGTGCCGCTCAGGGCGGAGTCCCACCAGACGCTCGTCGCCACGGCGCGCGACGCCGCGGGGAACGTCTCCCCGCCGGCGACGGTGTCACTCACGACGGACTGCACCGCCCCCCGGGTCGTCGACGTCGTCAGGACGGCGACCGACGTCACGGTGACTTTCGACGAGGCCGTCGACCCTGCCGGCATCCGCCCGTCGGAGACCGTTCGTCTCGACGAGACGGCCGAAGGCGGAGGTCCCGTCGGGGCCGCCGCCGCCCTGTCGACCGACGGCCTGACCCTCGTCGTCACCACCCCGGGGCGCGACCTGGGGGCCCTCGCCTTCACGCTCGCGCTCACGTCGGGAGTCGTCGACCTCGCCGGGAACCCGCTCGAGCCTTTCGTCCGCGCGTTCTCGCCCCTTTCCGTCGAGACGGTCCTCGTGGGCGAGATCTTCGACGAGACCACCTCCCGCCCTCTCGGAAGCGGCTCGGCGACCCTTCTCGTGGCGGGGGGCCGGCCCTCTTCGGAGCCGCAGCCACGGGCGTCCGTCACCGCGGCGGGGGCCTTCGCCCTTCCCGCGATCGACGGCGACGCCCTCGTGCGCCTTTCCGCTCCCGGATACCTCGACGTCTGGCGAAGGGTGTCCGTCGTCGCGACCGCGGGGACGGCGCCGTCGGAGACGCTCTTCGACGCGCGCCTGACACCTCTGGCCGCCGCCGCGGCGAAGCTCGCGAAGGACGGGGGCGCGCTCTTCACGCACGAAGGTGCGGCCGGAGGCGACGGCACGAGAGTGACCCTCTTCGCACCGCCGGGCTCGGTGCCGGAGGACGCGGGGGCGACGCTCACGCCACGATCACCGCAGGCCCTGCCCGTTCTCCTTCCTCTCGGCTGGTCCGTCGCCGGTGCCGTGCAGGTTCGCCTCGCCGGTCCGGCGGGTGAGCCCGTCATCCCCTCCACGCCGCTCATCCTGTCTCTCCCGGACCAGTTCGGGGCGAACGTGGCGACGCCTCTCCTGCTGGCCCGCCTCGACGACGACGGGCTCGTCTGGATC
>CALMDF010000345.1 GCA_937864895.1 uncultured Holophagales bacterium
CCTACGCCGGACGGCCACGGGGGGCGCGCAGCTCCGACAGGAGCTCGAGGACGTGCCTCTCGAGCCGCTCGTTCGCCCGCTCCAGCCCCGCGGCGCGCTCCTCGAGCTTCGTGACCCGGCTCTTCGTGAGGAGGGCGACGACGAGCGACACGACGGGCGCCAGGACGAGCACGGCAGCCAGGAGGAGGAGGAGGGCCTCCATCAGACGTCTCTCCGCTCGGCCACGCCGCTACTCCTCGGGGAGGTCCTCGTCGTCGACTTCCCCGCCGAAGAAGAACGAGTCGCCGCACGGCCGGCTGCAGTAGCTCCGGGAGCCGATCCTGTAGACGCAGTAGGTGCAGAAGCTCTTCTTGCAGACGGGGCAGGTGTCCAGCTCGGCCGGTTCGCAGATCCGCCCACAGCGGCCGCAGAGGTCGCTCCGGGCGCCTTCGCCGTCGTTTTCGAGGACCATGCCCGCATCATAAGCCCCGACTCTGGTACCATCCCTCGCTCTGCGGCCGGCTCGTGGCGATGTAGCTCAGTCGGTAGAGCGGGGGTCTCATAAGCCCCGTGTCGGCGGTTCGAGTCCGCCCATCGCCACCAATCCTCCCAGCCCGGGCCGTCTCGCCTACCATTCTCGGGTGCAGACGCCCGCCGCCCCGGAGGGGGGAGCCCTTCGGGATGCCTTCGCCCGCCACCTCGAGGCCACGGGCCTCCTCGACGGAGCCACGGCCCTCGTCGCGGCCTGCTCCGGCGGAGGCGACTCCATGGCCCTTGTCGTCCTCCTGGCCCCCTTCGCGCGCCTCCGCGGCCTCCCTCTCGTCGGGTTCCACGTCGACCACCAGCTGCGGGGGGCGGAAGGCCACCGCGACGCGCGGGCCGCGGCCGACGTCGCCGCGTCGCTCGGCCTGTCCTTCGTCTTCCGAAGCTTCCCCGTACGCGACCTGCGCGACGCCGGCGAGAGCCTCGAGTCGGCCGCGCGGCGCCTCAGGTACGAGTCGCTCCTCGCGCTCGGCCGGGACCTCGGGCCGGGGACCCTCCTCGCCACGGGTCACACGGTAGAGGACCAGGCCGAGACCGTCCTCCTCCACCTCGGACGGAGAATGGGACGAAGCCGGGGAGGAATCCGGTCCCGCAGACCCGACGGCGTCGTCCGCCCGCTCCTTCCCTTCCGCCGGGAAGAGCTCCGGGAGTTCCTCCGCGCGGAAGGGGTCCCCTGGCGCGAGGACGCATCGAACGCGGACGAGCGGATCGAGAGGAACCGGATCCGCCACCGCGTTCTCCCCGGGCTCGAGGCCCGCCGCCCCGGGACGACGCTCCGCCTCGCCCGCGCCGGCGAAGCCCTGGCCCGCCGCCTCGAGGGCCTCGACGCCCGGATCGACGCGGCCCTGGCGGCGTCCGGGAGCCCGCTCGAGGGACCGTGGCCCCGCGGCCTCGTCACCGGCCTCGAACGGGAGGCCGCGGGCCGTCTCCTGGTCCGGGCCACGGCCTCGACGGGCCGCCCCCCGGGACGCGGCCAGGTCGAGCGGATCCTCGACCGCCTCGCCCGCGGGGAAGCGCCGTTCCGGGAGGCCCTCGCGGGGCGCCGGCTCGCCGCCGACCGGTTGACCATCCGGATGACGCCCCCTGCTAGACTGCTACCATGAACCTCCTCTATGACGAGCGGTTCTCGCCGTCGGAGATCTCCCACCGTGTCCAGTCGATCGGTCAGCGGATCACGAGCGACTTCCCCGAGACGCCGATCGTCCTGATCGCGATCCTCAAGGGGGCCGCCGTCTTCGCCTCCGACCTGGCGCGGGCCATCCCCCGCTCGGTCCGTCTCGAGTACATCGACGTGATCCGCGGGGGCGAGGAGGAGATCGTCGACTTCCACTTCGTCACGCCGTTCAACGTCCGGGGGGCCGACATCATCATCCTCAAGGACGTCATCCGGAGCGGGATCATCGAGAGCTACCTCGCCGACCAGCTCCGCGAGGAGGGGCCCACCTCGATCCGCTTCGCGGCGATCGTCGACCGGCCCCAGGAGCGGAAGAGCTCCCTCCTCGTCGACTACGTCCTCTTCCCGTCGGAGGACGGAGTCCTCGTCGGCTACGGCATGGAATACGCCGGCGAGGGGGGGAACTTTCCGTTCATCGCGAAGGTACGGACGCCGGGCGACTCCCCCTTCGCTCAGGCCACCGGACCGATCAAGGTCGTCCGGGGCTGAACTTGACATCCCGCTCCGCTGACGCTCCGCGGGGGCGCCCCGGCGCTTTAGATTTCCGGGAAGGGTGACCTTTTGAGCACGACCGTAAAGAACGTACTCCTCTGGATGGTGATCCTGGTCGTCATCCTCCTCCTGTTCAAGGCTGTGGATTACGGCCGGACCACACCCCCCCTCAGCTTCACCGAATTCATGGAGATGGTGACCCAGGGGGAGATCGACCGCGTCGTCATACGCGGCGGCGAGATCCGCGGTTACAAGAAGGGGACGGCGGAAGGCCGGGAACCGAGCTACCGCACCTTCGCGCCCCCCTACGACGGCCTCGTCGAGGACCTCCGCAAGGCCAATGTGAAGATCACGGCGGAGGAGCCGCGCGAAGGCGGCCTCTTCATGATCCTCCTCCAGTGGGCCCCGATCCTGTTCCTGATCGGCCTCTGGATCTTCATCATGCGGCAGATGCAGTCGGGCGGGAACCGCGCGATGGCCTTCGGGAAGTCGAAGGCGAAGCTCCTGACCCCGAACCAGAAGAAGGTCACCTTCAAGGACGTCGCAGGGTGCGACGAGTCGAAGGCCGAGCTCTCCGAGATCATCGACTTCCTTAAGGAGCCGGGGAAGTTCCAGAAGCTGGGCGGAAAGATCCCGAAGGGCGTCCTGATGATGGGCCCCCCGGGCACCGGAAAGACCCTCCTCGCGCGCGCCGTGGCCGGAGAGGCGAACGTCCCCTTCTTCTCGATCTCCGGCTCCGACTTCGTCGAGATGTTCGTCGGTGTCGGCGCCAGCCGGGTGAGGGACCTGTTCGAGCAGGGCAAGAAGAACGCCCCCTGCATCATCTTCATCGACGAGATCGACGCCGTCGGCCGCCACCGCGGCGCCGGCCTCGGCGGCGGGCACGACGAGCGCGAGCAGACGCTGAACGCCCTCCTCGTCGAGATGGACGGCTTCGAGGGGAACGACGGCGTCATCCTCATCGCCGCCACGAACCGGCCCGACGTCCTCGACCCGGCCCTCCTCCGGCCCGGGCGCTTCGACCGCCGGGTCGTCGTCGACCGCCCCGACGTGAAGGGGCGCGAGGGGATCCTCAAGGTCCACGTCAAGAACATCCCGATGTCCGACGACGTCGACCTCTCCGTCGTCGCCCGCGGCACCCCCGGTTTCGCCGGCGCCGACCTCGCGAACCTCGTGAACGAGGCGGCCCTCACGGCGGCGCGGTCCGACAAGAAGAAGGTCGAGATGGACGACTTCAACTACGCCAAGGACAAGGTCCTGATGGGGGCGGAGCGGAAGTCGATGGTCATGTCCGACAAGGAGAAGCGCAACACCGCGTACCACGAGGGAGGCCATGCCCTCATCGCCGCCTTCGAGGAGCAGGCCGATCCGCTCCACAAGGTGACGATCATCCCGCGCGGCCGCGCGCTCGGCCTCACACAGCAGCTGCCCCTCGAGGACAAATACTCCTACACGAAGGAGTACGTCGAGGCCCGCCTCGCCGTCATGATGGGGGGCCGCCTCGCCGAGGAACTCTGCCTCGACCAGATCACGACGGGCGCCTCGAACGACTTCGACCAGGCGACGACGATGGCCCGGCGGATGGTCTGCGAGTGGGGGATGAGCGACCTCGGCCCGATGACCTTCGGCCACGAGGAGGGCGAGGTCTTCCTCGGC
>CALMDF010000346.1 GCA_937864895.1 uncultured Holophagales bacterium
TGGCGCGGATGACGCCGATCGCCGCGCCCGCGAGGACGCGGGCCCTGAGCTCCGAGGCGTGGCCGGGCCCGGCGCGCTCCCGGAACGCCCGTGACATCGCGGCCTCCCAGTCCCGGTCGATCTCGCGCTCGCGGGCGAGGAGGGCGGGCGAGGTCTGGATCAGCTTCTGCTGCGCGACGAGCTGCACGCGGTGCTCCATGTACTCGCGGGCGAAGACGGCCGCGGTGCGGCGCAGCGTCGCGATGGGCCTCTCGTCCGGCGGCGCGCTCATGAGAAGCGACACGAACCGGTCCAGGCGCTCGGCGCGGTGCGGAAACACGAGCGCCTCCTTGTTCGAGAAGTAGCGAAAGAACGTCCGCCGGCTGACGCCGGCCGCCTCGCAGATCTCCTCGATGGTCGTCGCCTCGAACCCCTTCCTGTGGAAGAGCCGGTTCCCGATCTCGAGAAGTGCGCGCCGGGTGGCCTCCTTCTTCCGCTCCCGGAGGGGCCGTGGCGTTTTCACGGAGACGAGCATATAACTGCGCCTCTGTGAAAAATGCCACTCGGTGCCATTTTCGGTTAACCTCGCGCCCATGACCGCGTCCCGAGCTCCGAACCGCTGGCGGCCGAACGGGCGCCCCCCGGCCTTCACGCCGGCCGAGATCGGCCGTGCGCTCGAGGAGGTCCGCTCCGCGGCCCACGTCGTCCGCGAGGACGAGGGACGGCTGGGTCTCGGCCTCGGGGGCGAGCTCGACCCGCCGGGCGCCGGCGGCGGGGCGCCCGGGACCTTCGAGCACGTCGCGTCCCTGCCCCCTCTCTACCCGGAGTGGCTCGGGGACCGGACCTTCTGCGAGACGCACGGGACCCGCTTTCCCTACGTCACGGGCTCGATGGCCAACGGGATCGCCTCGGTGCGGCTCGTCTCCGAGATGGCCCGGGCCGGGTGCCTCGGCTTCTTCGGGGCGGCGGGCCTCTCCCCGGGACGCATCGAGAAGGCCCTCCACGAGCTCGAGGACGAGCTGGAACCGAAGGGCCTTCCCTGGGGCGCGAACCTGATCCACAGCCCGAACGAGCCCGAGCTCGAGGAGGCCGTGGCCGATCTCTACCTCCGGCTGGGGGTCGCACGTGTGGAGGCCTCGGCCTACATGGCGCTGACGCCCGCCGTCGTGAGGTACGCCGCCACGGGCCTGACGACGGAGCCTTCGGGACGGATCCGGAGAAAGAACCACCTCTTCGCGAAGATCTCCCGCGAGGAGGTCGCGGTCCGCTTCCTCGAGCCCCCGCCGGCGGAGCTTCTCCGTCGCCTCGTCGAGAAGGGCCAGCTGACGGCGGAGGAGGTCCGGCTCGCCGCGATGCTCCCGCTGGCGGAGGACCTCACCGCCGAGGCCGACTCCGGCGGCCACACGGACAACCGGCCGCTGACCGCCCTTCTCCCGGCGATCCTCGGCCTGCGCGACCGCGTCGTCGCCGGGCGCGGGTACCGGCGCGCCGTGCGCGTCGGCGCCGGCGGCGGCCTCGGAACGCCCTCGTCGGTGGCGGCGGCGTTCGCCCTCGGCGCCTCCTACGTCGTGACCGGCTCCGTGAACCAGGGCTGCGTCGAGAGCGGCCTCCACGAGAGCGGACGGGCCCTCCTCGCCGAGGCGGGGATCGCCGACGTGATCATGGCGCCCGCGGCGGACATGTTCGAGCTGGGCGTCACGGTGCAGGTCCTGCGCCGGGGGACGATGTTCGCCGTCCGCGCGAAGAAGCTCCACGAGCTCTACCGGACGTACCCGTCGCTCGAGAGCATCCCGGCCGCCGAGCGGGAGAAGGTCGAGACGCAGCTCCTCAAGGCGACCTTCGCCGAGGCGTGGGAGTCGACGCGCGCCTTCTGGGCCGCGCGCGACCCGCGCGAGGTGAAGAAAGCGGAAGCCGACCCGCGGCACCTCATGGCGCTCGTCTTCCGGTCCTACCTCGGGCTCTCGAGCCGATGGGCCATCGCGGGCGAGCCGGGCAGGAGCGCCGACTTCCAGATCTGGTGCGGGCCGGCGATGGGCGCCTTCAACTCGTGGGCCCGCGGCAGCTTCCTCGAGACACCCGGGGCCCGGACGGCAGTCCAGGTCGCCCGAAACCTTATGGAGGGGGCCGCCGCGGTCTCCCGTGCGCAGCAGCTCCGCGCCGCGGGGCTCGCCGTCCCCCCTTCCGCCTTCGACTTTCGCCCCCGTCCTCTTTCCTGATCCCCGTCCCTGATTCCGGAATCCGTCCGAAGCCGAGGCACCCATGAAGCACGATCTCTCCCCGAATCGGCAGCCCATTGCCGTCGTCGGCGTCAGCGCCCTCTTTCCCGGCTCCACGGACGCCACCGGTTTCTGGAAGGACATCCTCGCCGGCACGGACCTGATCAAGGACGTCCCGCCGAGCCACTGGCTCGTCGAGGACTACTACGACCCAGACCCGGCCGCGCCCGACAAGACCTACGCGAAGCGGGGCGCCTTCCTCGACCCGGTCGACTTCGACGCGCTCGGCTGGGGCGTCCCCCCCGCGACGATCCCGGCGACCGACACGTCCCAGCTCCTCGCCCTCGTCGTCGCGCAGAAGGTCCTCGAGGACGCGCTCCACGGGCAGTTCGAGACGGCGGACCGCTCGCGCGTCTCCGTGATCCTCGGGGTCACGAGCGCGCAGGAGCTCCTCTCCTCGATGGTGAGCCGCCTCCAGAGGCCCGTCTGGGTGAAGTCGCTCCGCGAGTCGGGCCTGCCGGAGGACGAGGTGACGGCGATCTGTGACCGGATCGCCAGCCACTACGTCCCGTGGCAGGAGTCGACCTTCCCGGGGCTCCTCGGAAACGTCGTCGCGGGGCGGATCGCGAACCGGCTCAACCTGGGCGGCACGAACTGCGTCACGGACGCGGCCTGCGCCTCGACCCTGAGCGCGCTCTCGATGGCCGTCGCCGAGCTGCAGCTCGGGCACAGCGACCTCGTCATCTCCGGCGGCGTCGACACGCTGAACGACATCTTCATGTTCCTCTGCTTCTCGAAGACTCCCGCGCTCTCCCCGAGCGGCGACTGCCGGCCCTTCAGCGACAAGGCCGACGGCACGATGCTGGGCGAAGGCCTCGGGATGGTCGCGCTCAAGCGCCTCGAGGACGCGGAGCGGGACGGCGACCGGATCTACGCCGTGATCCGCGGCGTCGGCTCCTCCTCGGACGGGCGCTCGAAGAGCGTCTACGCGCCGGTGCCGGCGGGGCAGGCCCTCGCGCTCGGCCGCGCGTACGAGCTCGCGGGCTACGGCCCCGGGACCGTCGAGCTCGTGGAAGCCCACGGGACCGGAACGAAGGCCGGCGACGTCGCCGAGTTCGAGGGGCTGCGCCTCGTCTTCGACGCCGACGGTCGGGAAGACCGGCAGTGGTGCGCGCTCGGCTCGGTAAAGAGCCAGATCGGCCACGCGAAGGCGGCGGCGGGAGCGGCGGGCCTCTTCAAGGCGATCATGGCGCTCCACCACGGCGTCCTCCCCCCGACGCTCAAGGTCGACGCGCCGAACCCGAAGCTCGGCCTCGACGAGAGCCCCTTCTACCTGAGCACGACGCCGCGGCCCTGGGTGCGCGACGCCCGCCACCCGCGCCGGGCCTCGGTGAGCGCCTTTGGCTTCGGAGGCTCCAACTTCCACGTCGCCCTCGAGGAGTACCGGGGCCCGGCGCCCCGCGCGGAGCGGCTTCGGACCCTCGAGAGGGAGATGGTCGTCGTCTGCGGAGACGGAGCGGCGGAGGTCGTGGCGAAGGCCCGGGAGCTCGCGCGCGAGGCCTCCGGAGCGAAGGCCGGCGGCCTCGCGAGGCTCGCCCACGAGAGCCAGGAGTCCTACCGGCCGGAGGCGTCCTCGCGCCTCGCCCTTCTCGCCGCCGACCCGGTGGCCCTCGGGACGAAGCTCCTCGAGGCCGCGAAGCGGATCGAGGGCGCGCCCGGCGAACCCTTCGCGTTGCCGGACGGCACCGCGTACGGCGTCGGCCCTCACGACGGCGGGATCGCCTTCCTCTTCCCGGGGCAGGGGAGCCAGTACGTCGGGATGGGAGCCGACCTCGCCATGGGGTTCGAGGCGGCGCTCGGGACGTGGGACCGGGCCGCGAACCTCGAGCTGGAGGCGGGGACCTCCCTGCAGGAGGTCGTCTTTCCGAGGCCGGGATTCGGCGAAGAGAAGGACAAGCGCGACCTCGCGAGACTCACCCTCACGCAGTGGGCCCAGCCGGCCATCTCGGCCGTCTCTCTCTCCCAGCTCTCGCTTCTCGAGAAGATCGGCCTCCGTGCGGACCTCGCCGGAGGGCACAGCCTCGGCGAAGTCGTCGCCCTGCGCGCCGCGGGCGTCCTCGCGAGCGACGAGGACCTCCTGCGGGTGGCCCGGAAGAGAGGCGAGCTGATGGCCGAGGCGGCCGCTGTCCCGGGCGCCATGACGGCTCTCAGCCTGCCGGTCGGGGAGGTCCGCGAGCTCCTCGCGCGCCTCGCCCCGCGCGTCGTCGTCGCCAACCACAACGGCCCCGCGCAGGTCGTCGTCTCGGGCTCGACGGCCGACGTCGCGGATCTCGAGACGAGCCTGAAGGCGGAGGGCATCGCGTCCCAGCGCCTCCCGGTCGCCACCGCGTTTCACTCCGGCCTCGTGGCGGGCGCCTGCGAGCCGTTCGCCCGCTTCCTCGCGGACGTCCCGTTCGCGTCTCCCCGGCTTCCCGTCTACTCGAACGCCCTGGCCGCGCCGCACGGGACCGCTCCCGAAGAGCTGCGGTCCGCCCTGGCGAGCCAGGTCGCGAGCGAAGTCCGCTTCGTCGAGATGGTCGAGGCGATGTACGCCGCCGGCGCGCGCACGTTCCTCGAGGTCGGCCCCGGTTCCGTCCTCACGGGCCTCCTGGGGCGCATCCTCGACGGTCGCCCCCACGTCGCCGTGAACCTCGACCGGAAGGGGAGAAGCGGCGTCGAGTCGCTCCAGCTCGCGCTCGCGCGCCTCGTCGCGGCGGGCGTGGCGATGTCGCCCGCGAAGCTCTTCGCGGAAAGCCGCCCGCAGGCCGGTGCCGCCGCCTCCGCCGCCCCGAAGCTCGCCGTGTCGATCAACGGCAGCAACCACGGGAAGCTCTATCCCCCGCCGGGCGGCGCCGCGTCGCTCCCCGGCCCGAATCCCCCACGACCGGTGCCGGCCCCGCCGCAGGCGGCCCCCGCTCCGGCGCAGCCCCCCGCCGAGGCCCCCCGGGAGATCCCGATGAAGAACGAGACCGTCGCGCCCGCCCGCCCTGCCAGCCCCCCCTCCGACTGGGTCCTGGCGTTCCAGGAGACGCAGCGGCAGACCGCCGAGGCGCACGCCGTCTACCAGAGGGCGATGGCCGAGAGCCACTCCTCGTTCCTCCGGGTCGCCGAGTCGGGAATGCTCGGCCTGACCGCGATGGTGACGGGCCAGCCTCTCCCGCTTCCGGTGGCGCCGCCGGCGCGGGAGACCGTGCCGCGCTTCGCCCCCGAGCCGACGGTCCCGGAGTGGGCGCCGCCGCCGGCTCCGGTGACGGCTCCGGTTCCGGCCCCTTCCGCCGTCGAGGCTCCGAAGCCGGTCGAGACGCCGACCGCGACCCCTGCCGCCGTTCCCCCCGCCGCCGCGAGAGTCTCCGCTTCCGCCGCGCCGCCGTCCGGCGTCGACCTGCAGGCCCTGATGCTCGCGGTCGTCGCGGAGAAAACGGGCTACCCGGCCGACATGCTGAACCTCGGGATGGACCTCGAGAGGGACCTCGGGATCGATTCGATCAAGAGGGTCGAGATCCTCTCGGCCGTCGCCGACCAGGCGCCGGACCTGCGGTCGGTCGACATGGGGCACATGGGGTCGCTGCGCACGCTCGGCGCCATCGTCGAGTACATGAAGGGCCTCGGGCAGCCCGGAGCGCCGGCTTCTCCTGCAGCGCCGGTCCTCCCCGCGAAGGCCGCCCCCGCGCTGGGCCGCTTCTCGCTCGAGATCATCGCGGCCCCGGCCACGGGCCTCGCGCAGCCCGGGCTCCTCTCCGGCGGCGAGGTCTGGGTCACGGGCGCGCCCGGGCTGGACGAGCCCCTGGCCGCCCAGCTGCGAACCCGTGGCGTGAACGCGAAGGCGACGTCGAGCCTCCCGGCGGGCGCGACGGCGTGCGTCTACCTCGGCGGCCTTCGGGACGTCGCGGACGTCGACGAGGCGATCGCGGTCAACCGCGAAGCGTTCGCGCTGGCACGGTCGCTGGCGGGAAAGCTCGAGAAGGAACGCGGCCTCTTCGTGACGGTTCAGGACACGGGAGCGTCCTTCGGGACGGGCCCGATGGACCCGCTCCGGGCATGGCTGGCGGGCCTGCCGGCGCTCGTGAAGACCGCCGGCCAGGAGTGGCCGCAGGCCTCCCTGAAGGCCGTCGACCTCGAGCGCGGCGGTCGCGCCCCGGAAGCGGTGGCGAAGGCCCTCGCGGCCGAGCTCCTCGAAGGGGGCGGCGAGGCGGAGGTCGCCCTCCCGGCGGCCGGCGGCCGGTTCACGCTTCAGAGCGTCGCGCGGCCGGTGGTGCCGGGCGCCCCGGTGATCGGAAGCGGGGACGTCGTCGTCGTCTCGGGCGGCGCCCGCGGCGTCACGGCGGCGTGCCTCGGGGAGTGGGCGCGGGAGAGCCGCGCGCGATTCGTCCTCCTCGGACGGACGCCGCTCTCGCCGGAGCCGGCCTGCTGCGCGGGCCTCGCGGACGAGTCGGGCCTGAAGAAGGCGCTCCTCGCCGAGGCCCGGGGCCTCGGGCAGAGCCCCACGCCCTCAGAGCTCGGCGCCCGGGTCCGTGAAGTGCTCTCGAACCGCGAGATCCGCCGGACCCTCGCCGCGATCGACGACGCGGGCGGCGAGGCGCGATACGAGGCCGGGAGCGTCGACGATGCCGGTTCCCTGAACGAGGTCCTGGCCCGGGTTCGCGCCGAGTGGGGCCCCGTCGCCGGGCTCGTCCACGCCGCGGGCGTCCTGGCCGACCGGAACATCTCGCAGAAGACCGACGAGCAGTTCGACCGGGTCTTCGACACGAAGGTGCAGGGGTTCCGCGCGCTCCTCGCCGCCACGGCGGACGACCCGCTGAAGCTCCTCTGCGTCTTCTCGTCGGTCTCGGCCCGCTGCGGCAACAACGGCCAGTCCGACTACGCCATGGCGAACGAGGTCCTCGCGAAGGTCGCGTGGGCCGAGTCCCGCCGCCGCCCGGAGGTCCTCGTAAAGTCGTTCGGGTGGGGGCCCTGGGAGGGCGGCATGGTCACGCCGCAGCTGAAGGAGCGGTTCGCCTCGCTCGGCGTCCCGATGATCCCGCTCGCCGTCGGCGCCCGCATGTTCGCCGCCGAGGTCCGCGGGCCGGGGCGCCAGGACGTGGAGCTCGTCCTCGGCGGAGAGCCGAGGGCCGAGGCGCTCCTCTTCGCGGGCGCCGAGGCGCGGGTCCAGGAGCTCGAGGTGAAGGTCCAGCGAGGGAGCCACGGCTGGCTCGAAGGGCACTCGATCAAGGGGACCCCCGTCGTCCCCGTGGTCCTCGCGGCCGAGTGGCTCTCGCGCGCGGCCCGCTCGTTCCGGCCGGGCCTGGCACTCGCCGCGCTGCACGACGTGAAGGTGCTCAAGGGGATCCGGCTCGGG
>CALMDF010000347.1 GCA_937864895.1 uncultured Holophagales bacterium
TCTCCCTCATCCGCTCAGGCCGCAGCCTCGTGGCGCTCCTCGGCACCGCGGCCCTCGCCTCGGGAATCCTCCTCGTTCTCTGCTTCCCGAACGCGTCGCTCGTCGTCCTGCTGCCGGTCGCGCTCGTCCCGGTCCTTCTCGCCCTCGACGGTCTCCGCCCCGGCCGGGCGGCGCTCCTCGGCCTCCTCTTCGGGTTCGCGTTCTGGCTCGTGACGTTTCCCTGGATCTACCACGTCGTCCACCGCTTCGGTGGCCTGCCGGCGCCGCTCGCCCTGCTCGCGCTCCTGATCGCGGCGCTCATCCCGAGCGTCCCCATGGCGGCGATGACGGCTCTCGCAGCCCTCGTCCGTCCCCGGACGATCACAGCGCGGCTCCTCGTCTTCCCGGCCGCCTGGGTCGTGCAGGAGCTCCTCCGGACGTACGCCTTCTCCGGCTTCCCGTGGGCTCTCGTCTCCTACCCCCTGGCCCCGTGGCCCCTCCTGACCCAGACGGCGGCCGTCGGGGGCGCAGCCCTGACCTCCTTCCTCGTCGTCCTCGTGAACGCGGGCCTGGCCGAGGCGGTGCGCGGAACGGGCCGGGCGCGCGCGGCGGGGCTGGCGACCGCCGTGGTCGTCGTCGGGGCCTCTCTCGCCTTCGGTGCGGCGAGGCTTTCGAGGCCCGAGGCGTTCGCCCCGGGCGAGGGGCTCAGGGTCCTGATCGTCCAGCCGAACGTCGAGCAGGACGTGAGGCACGAGGCGGGGACGGCGGAACGGATCCACTTCGACGTCACGGGACTGACCCGGGGCCTCCTCGCGAAGTCGCCGTCGGACCTCGTCCTCTGGCCCGAGAGCGCGACGCTCCTCGCGTGGCCGTGGTCGGAGGGGTTCCGGCAGGAGGTCATCCGCCTGTGCCGGGAGGAGAAGACCGCCCTCCTCTTCAACACCGTCTGGTCCGACCGCCCGTCGGACGACGACGCCCCCTACTTCAACTCCGCGCTCCTCGTCGACGGGAACGGGGTCGTGGGGGAGCCGTATCACAAGCTCCGACTCGTCCCGTTCGGCGAGTACATCCCGCTTCGCTTCCTCTTCCGGTGGGTGCCGCAGGTGAGCCAGGCGGTCCCCGGCGCCTTCACCCCGGGAACGCGCGCGATCCCGCTCGAGCTCTCGGGGGTCCGCCTCGGAGGCGCGATCTGCTACGAGGTCGTCTACCCGTGGATCGTCCGGGCGCAGGTCGAAGCGGGGGCCGACGCGCTCTACACGCTCACGAACGACGCCTGGTACGGGGACGGCGGGGCGCAGGAACAGCACTTCCAGGCGGCCGTCTTCCGCGCCGTGGAGACGGGCCGGCCGATGCTCAGGGCGGCGGTCACCGGGATCAGCGGCTGGGTCGACGGGCGGGGCCGGACCCTAGCGCGGCTCGGGCCGGGAAGACGCGCCGGGATCGCGGGCCGCCTCCGCGTCCCTCCCCGCGGCGCCCGGACGCTCGCGACCCGGGCCGCCGACGCGGTCCCGCTCGTTTGCGCCGCGGCGCTCCTCGTGGCTATCCTCCGGGCTCGGGCGTCGGCTCGCCGGGCGCGCCGCGACGTCTGACCAGAAGGGACCCCATTCATGAACGAGGAACGGATCGAGAAGCTGCTGGCGCTGGCCACCCGGGTCGAGGCGCTCCGGGGGTATCTTTGACGTCCGCCGGGCGGAAAAAGAGAAGGCCGAGCTGGAAGCCAGGACCGGGGTGCCCGATTTCTGGAACGACACCGCGGCGGCCCAGGAGATCCTGAAGAAGCTCAAGAAGGCCGACGTCGTCCTGAGCGACGACAAGGCTTTCCGTGAAAAACGCGAGGAGCTCGAGGTCCTGGCCGAGTTCCTCCGCGAGGGCGAGCACGTGGAGCGGGACGCCGACCAGGCGCTAGCCTCGATCGAGGCCATGGCCCGCGATCGGGAGCTCCGCTTCAAGCTGACCGAGCCGGAGGACGAGCTCCCCGCGCTTCTCGAGATCAACGCCGGCACCGGCGGCACGGAAGCCCAGGACTGGGCCGAGATGCTCATGCGGATGTACCTCCGCTACGGCGAGAGGAAGGGCTGGAAGACCGAGGTCCTCGAGGTTTCCTACGCCGACGACGCCGGCATCAAGAGCGCGACCCTGCGCTACGAGGGCGAGTACGCGTACGGCCACATGAAGGCCGAGCACGGCGTCCACCGCCTCGTGAGGATCTCGCCGTTCGACGCAGCGGCGCGCCGCCACACGTCGTTCGCGTCGGTCTACGTCACCCCCGAGGTCGACGACACGATCGTGATCGACATCCAGGACAAGGACCTCCGGATCGACACCTTCCGCGCGGGCGGCAAGGGCGGGCAGCACGTCAACAAGACCGACTCGGCCGTCCGGCTGACCCACCTTCCCACGGGCCTCGTCGTGTCGTGCCAGAACGAGCGTTCGCAGGGCAAGAACCGCGACTCGGCGATGAAGGTCCTCCGCTCGCGCCTCTACAAGAGGGCCGTGGAGGAGCGCCAGGCGATCGAGGACAAGAGGGCCGGGGTGAAGATGGAGATCGGCTTCGGCTCCCAGATCCGCTCCTACGTCCTCGCCCCGTACCGCCTCGCCAAGGACCACCGGACCGGCTTCGAGATGGGGGACGTCGACCGGGTCCTCGACGGCGACCTCGACGGCTACGTCGAGGCCTGGCTCCAGATGGCGGTGAAGAAGGGCGAGAAGCACGCGAGGGAGCGGAAGGGGGCGGACGCGTTCCTCCTCGAGGACGACGCGTGACCCCGCCGCCCTGGATCCTCGAGATCCGCCGACGGCTCGCGCGGGATTGGGTCGTCCCGGACGTCGTGAAGGAGATCGCCGACGGGACCCCCGACGCGCGTCCCGCGGCCGTCCTCGTCCCCCTCTACGTGAAGGAGCGCGAGCTCTGGACCCTCTTCACGAAGCGGAGCGAGGCGGTCGAGACGCACAAGGGGCAGATCGCGTTCCCGGGCGGCCTGGAGGCCCTGGACGACGCCTCGCCCTGGGACACGGCGGTGCGCGAGACGGAGGAAGAGGTCGGGATTCCGAGGAAGGCGATCCTCAGGCTCGGCGAGCTTCCCGAGGTCGTGACGCTCACCGGTTTCCGGATCCGGCCGTTCGTCGGCGCGCTCCCGTGGCCTTTCGAGCTGAAGGAAGACCCGAGGGAGGTCGCGTCGGTCATCGAGATCCCCATCCGTGTCCTCATGGGACCGACCCTGGTCGAGGAGCGGGGGGTGGCGTGGAAGGGGAGGACGATCCCGACGCCCGTCTACCACGTGCGAGGCCACGTCATCTGGGGGGCGACGGCCTTCCTCCTCGCGAGCCTCCTCGAGGCGCTCACGGACGAGGGCCGCCCGCCGGCCTGACCGCGGCCGTCCCGGGCTCCAGGGGGCGCTCAGCGCTTCGGAGGGGCGACCACGAGGTCGGCGGCCGGGGTCGCGAGGTCGGCCACGAGCTTCGCCGCGGCCGCCGCGCGGTCCCGGTTCGCCGCGGCGCCGGGGAGAGCCGGGTCGGCCGCGAGGGCCTTCTCGAACAGGGCGGCGGCCTCGGCCCAGCGTCCCTCCTCGTAGGCCACCGCGCCGGCCTCGTTCAGGACCTCTGCGGCTCCGCCGGCCACGGCTTCCCCGAGGGTCGCGCCGGCCCCGGCCGTGTCGCCCGAGAGGCGCTGGGCCCTCGCGAGGGCGACGAGAGCGTCGAGGTCCGAGGGGGCCGCGAGACGGGCCGCCCGAAGGGGCTCGACGGCTTCGGCCGGACGATCGGTCGCGAGAAGGAGGACGCCGAGCCCTTTCAGTGCGGGCACCCAGGAGGAGTCGGAGCGGAGCGCCTCGCGGTACTCCCGTTCCGCCTCCGGGACGGAGCCCTTGCGGCGAAGGGCCGCACCGAGGCTGGCGCGGACCGGGGCGCGGTCCGGGGCCAGGGCGGCGGCCCTCATGAGGGGTTCCAGCGAAGCGTCGACGTCGCCCGCCTGGAAGAGGACGGCGCCGTACTCCGAGAGGACCGTGACGTCATTCGGGAGAGCCTCGGAGGCCGCGGCGTAGACCAGCCTCGCCGTCTTCAGGTCTCCGTCGGCCCTGGCTTTTCTCCCGAGGGCCGTGAGGCGGCCGGCGTTCAGGGGATTCACCTCGACGGCGCGCCTCAGGAACCCGAGCGCATCGTCGAAGGCCTTCGCCTCCACGGAGAGGCCGGCGAGAGAGAGCAGAGTCCCTTCGTTCTGCTCGTTCAGGCGCAGGGACTGCCGCCACATGGCATCGGCGAGCGCCTTCTCGCCGCGGGCGCCGTAGGAGTCGCCGAGGAGGCGGTAGCCCTCGCTGGAAGTCGGCTCGACCTCGACGACCCGGTTCGCCGCGGCCTGCGCCGTGAGGGCGTCGCCCCGGTTGAGGGCCTCGCGGCCGAACGCGAGGAGGTCGGTCGAGGTCGCGCCCGAGCCGGGGAGGCCGGGCGCCGAGGGGGCCGGGACCGGGACCGGCGAGATCGGCACAGGCTCGCCGAGGGCGCGGCGGCGGGCGAGAGCGGCCTGGTCCGATCGTCCCGACTTCTCGTACGCCTGGGAGAGAAGGGCCCAGCCGTCGCGGTCGAGCTTGTCGTGCGGGTAATTGCCGAGGTCGTAGATGACCTCCGCGTAGCGGCCGTCCTTCAGCTTTTCCGCGCTCATCCGCTTCAGCTCGGCGAGATCGGCGAGGGGGGGCGGGGTCGCCTTCGCGACCTCGGCCTTCACTTCCTGCCAGAGCTTCCGGAACTCGGGCGTGTA
>CALMDF010000348.1 GCA_937864895.1 uncultured Holophagales bacterium
CGACCTCCTCCAGAAGTACCAGAGCGGCGGCGCCGGCCCCGCCCCGCCCCTCGACAGGCTCGGCGGCGCCGGCTGGGCGAAGCGCAAGGCCTCGGTGAGGAAGGCCGTCAAGGACATCGCCGAGCAGCTCCTGAAGCTCTACGCGCGCCGAGCGACGACGCCGGGGCACGCGTTCTCGAAGGATTCCCCGTGGCAGAAGGAATTCGAGGAGGCGTTCGAGTTCACGGAGACGCCCGACCAGGTCGGGGCGATCCGCGACATCAAGCGCGACATGGAGTCGGAGAAGGCGATGGACCGCCTCCTCTGCGGGGACGTGGGCTACGGCAAGACCGAGGTCGCCATGCGGGCGGTCTTCAAGTGCGTCCTCGACGGCAAGCAGGCGGCGATCCTCGCCCCGACGACGATCCTCGCCGACCAGCACTACCGGACTCTCCGCCGCCGATTCGCCGCCTTCCCGGTCACGATCGACCTCCTCTCCCGCTTCCGATCCACGGACGACCAGAAGGGGGCGGTGAGGCGGCTCGCCGAGGGGACGCTCGACGTCGTCGTCGGGACGCACCGGCTCCTGTCGAAGGACGTCGTCTTCAAGGACCTCGGCCTCGTCGTCATCGACGAGGAGCAGCGCTTCGGCGTCGCGCAGAAGGAGAAGCTCAAGGAGCTGCGCGCCTCGGTCGAGGTCCTCTCGATGTCGGCGACGCCCATTCCCCGCTCGCTGAACCTCGCGCTCGCGGGGATCCGCGACCTCTCCGTCATCGAGACGCCGCCGAAGGACCGCCTCGCCATCGCGACGCACGTCGTCCCCTTCGGGGACGAGGTCGTGAGGGAGGCGATCCGCGCCGAGCTGGACCGGGGCGGGCAGGTCTACGTCGTCCACAACAGGATCGAGGGGCTCGGCGTCTGGCGCGAGCGCCTCGCCGAGCTCGTCCCCGAGTGCCGCGTCGTCGTCGGGCACGGGCAGATGTCGGAGGGGGAGCTGGAGCGGGCGATGCGCGCCTTCACGACCCGCGCCGCCGACCTCCTCCTCGCGACGACGATCGTCGAGAACGGCCTCGACATCCCCACCGCGAACACGATGCTCATCGACCGGGCCGACCTCTACGGCCTCTCGCAGCTCTACCAGCTCCGCGGACGCGTCGGCCGGAGCGACAAGCCGGCCTCCTGCTGGCTCCTCGTCCCGCCCGGGACGCCGCTCACGGACGACGCGAGACGGCGCCTCAGGGCCATCCAGGAGTTCTCGGACCTCGGCGCGGGCTTCCGCATCGCGGCCAAGGACCTCGAGATCCGCGGCGCGGGGAACGTCCTCGGGGGCGAGCAGTCGGGGCACATCGACGCCGTCGGCTTCGAGACCTACGTCTCGCTCCTCGAGGAGGCGATCGGCGAGCTCAGGGGCGAGCCGGTCGCCGAGAAGCGCGAGGTGACGCTCCAGATGGCCCTCCCGCTCGGCCTCCCGAAGAAGTGGATCGGCGAGGAGAGCCTCCGGATGGCGCTTTACAAGCGGCTCGCCACGGCCGACGGCATCGAGGCGCTCGAGCTCGTCGCGAAGGAGGCGGAGGACCGGTACGGGATGCCCCCGCCCGAGTTCGCCCGGCTCCTGGGCCTCTCGCGCCTGCGCCTCCTCGCCCTCGAGCTCGGCGTCCGTTCGATCCAGAGGCGGGGGGCCGAGCTGGCGGCGACGCTCGAGAAGGGCCACCGCCTCGACCCGGACCGCTTCCTCGTCGCGCTCCGGGCGGGCCGCCTCACGGCGTCGGGGCCGGACTCGTTCCGGGTGCCCGAGCTCTTCCGCGGTCTCGCTCCCGACGCGGAGGAGGTCTGCGGCGCCGCCGGCCGGTCCCTCGTCCCCCTCTCCCGCCCGGGGGCCCTGACGGCTCCCGGGCTCGTCTCTGCCTCCCCCGCCTTCCCGGGAGGGCCCTCGTGAAACGCCTCCTGGCCCTCCTCGCGATAGCTCTCCTCGCTGTCCCTGCCTGCGCGAGGAAGGGGTCGAGCGCTTCCCGCCGGGCCTCGGTCGTCGCGATGATCGGCGACGAGCCGGTCGAGGAGGCCGACTTCGACACTTACGTGAGGGCGGCGACGGGCTCGCCCCTCGGCCAGGTCTCGCCTCAGGTCGCCTCGAGCCTCCTCGACCAGTTCCTCGAGGAGCGGCTCCTGCAGGAGGCCGTCGACCACGCGGACCCGAAGCCCGTGGGGAAGACGGCGGCCGAGAGGCGCCGGGAGGTCCTCTCCCGGGTCGCGCGCCTCGACGCCATCTCCGAAGCCGACCTCAGGGCCGAGTACGACCGGCAGCCGGAACGCTGGAGGAACCCCCCGCTCGTGAAGCTCACGCAGATGATCCTGCCGACCCGCGAGGTGGCGGAAACGGCGCGCCGTCGGGTCCTCGCGGGGGAAGCCTGGGAGGCGGTCTCGAGCGAGCTGAGCCGCGCCCCGAACGCTGCGACGGGCGGTGGGCTCGGCTGGCTCTCGCGGAACGACCTGCCGGGAGAGTTCGAGAAGGCCGTTTGGGGACTCCCCGAGGGAGGAGTCAGCCCGGCCCTGCCGACGGGCCACGGCGTCCACCTCTTCCTCGTCGAGGAAAGGGCCGACGGGCGGGTCGTCCCGTTCGAGGAGGCCCGGCCGGCGCTCCGCCTCGCCCTGGCCGAGCGGCGGAGCGCGGAGGCGGTCGCCACTCTCCTCGCCGACGCACGCCGCCAGCGGCCCCTCGCGGTCATCGAGGAGCACCTCCCGTTCCCCTACGTGGGGGAGACGGCCCGCTTTTCGCTAGACTCCCCGCCGTGACGACGCTCCGACGCCTCTCCGGCACCGCCATCCTCGCCGCCTTCTCCCTCGTGCCCCTCCCCCTGTCCGGAGAGGTCATCGACCGGATCCTCGTCCACGTGAACGCCCGGGTCGTCACGCAGAGCCAGCTCGACGCGCGGGTCGACGCCGCCCTTCGCGAGGCCCCGCCGGATTTCGACCAGGCCCGCCGGAACGAGGTGCGGAAGGCGGTCCTCCAGGAGCTCGTGAACGAGGCCCTCCTCGAGGACCGGGCCCGCGAGCTCGACGTCGTGGCGAGCGACGCCGAGGTCGAGGAGCAGATCGCGCGCCTCAAGGAGCAGAACAACGTCGCCTCCGAGGAGGAGTTCGTCAAGGCGCTCGCGGCTTCGGGCCTCACCCCGGACAGGCTTCGCGACCAGCGCAAGCGGTCTACGACCGTCCAGCGCGTCGTCGGGCGCGAGGTGAACAGCAAGGTCGACCTCTCCGACGACGCCCTCCGCCTCGTCTACGAGCGCGAGAAGGAGAAGTGGGCGGTCCCCGAGAAGGTGCGGGTCGCCGAGGTCCTCGTCAACGCCGGCCCCGGGGCCGAGGAGAAGGCGCGGGAGGCCGCCACCCTCGCGAAGGGGGGGACGAAGTTCGAGGACGTCGTCGCCCGCTACTCCGACGGCCCGACGCGCTCCAAGGGGGGCGACATGGGAACCGTCGGGAAAGGGGAGCTCGCCGCCGCCCTCGACGCCGCGGCGTTCTCGCTCGCGGCCGGCGCGATCTCCGACCCGATCCAGACCCGCTCGGGCTGGCACGTCGTGAAGGTCGTCGAGAAGTTCCCGGCGGCCTACAGGCCCTACTCCGAGGTGAAGGCCGAAATCCTGAAGACGGAGCAGGAGACCCAGTTCCAGAAGAAGCTCGCGGAGTACCTCGAGAAGCTCCAGCGGGACGCGGTGATCAAGGTCTCGGAAGAGGCCGCCCCGTACTACCAGCCGCCGGCGCCCGCGCCCCCCCCGCCGGACACGGTGGCGTCCCTGCCGGTCAGCGGCATGCCCGTCCAGACGACGGGACGGGTGAGGATGGAACGGAAGCTCGAGGTCACCCCCACGGTCGGCTACCGCCTCGGCGGGACGGCGTCGACCGCCACCAGCGCCTTCATCGAGAGCCTCGACGTGCCCCCGACCCTGAGCTGGGGACTGACCCTCGAGTACGCGCTCCGACCGAACCTCAACCTCGAGTTCATCTGGAGCCACCAGGACTCCGAGCTGAGGGCGAACTTCCTGCAGACCCCTCCCGAGGGCTACGACGACAAGATCACTCACCTGAACGTCGACACCTTCCAGATCGGCGGGCTCTGGCTGTTCGGGACCTACGGCGACAGGGTCCGCCCCTATCTCGACTTCCTCCTCGGCGTGAGCGTCCTTTCGCCGGCCCCGGAGTTCTCCAGCCTGACCCGGTTCTCCGGAAGCATCGGAGGCGGGGCGAAGCTCTCCCTCTCCGAGGCCCTGAGCGCCCGGCTGGGGCTCCGCTTCATGCCCGTCTACATCAACTCCTCGAGCAGCGGGTACGGCACCTGCGACCCCTGGTACGGCTGCTACACCTACTACGACTCGAACTACCTCTACCAGTGGGACTTCTACACGGGGCTGTCCTTCCGGTTCTGAGCTGACCCGCCGCGAAGGAGGGGTCGCCGGGAAGTCCCGGCGACCCGCGAGCCCCGCTCCGGGAAGCTATGCTCCGGCGTTCGAGATGAATCGCGGATGAGCGGCAGTCCGGCCCCGACCCCCCCGATACCCCTCGAGGAGCGCTACCGGTCGCTCCTCGGGATCTCGAAGGTCCTGGGCGCGATCCGCGACCCCGAGGAGCTGATCGCCGCGCTCGCGCGCGAGCTCCGGCGCCTCGTGAGCTTCGACTTCCTGAGCCTCTACCTCGGCGACGTCCTCGAGTCCGGCCCGAGCTGGAACGTCTGGCGCGTCGACGAGCGCGCCGCCGT
>CALMDF010000349.1 GCA_937864895.1 uncultured Holophagales bacterium
GGCGATCGAGCCCCGGCTCGAGGCGGTCCGGGGATGAAGACGCTCGTCGCCAACGGCCGGGTGGCCCTCGACGGCCGGATCGAGGAGACGGACCTCCTCCTGGAGGGAGGGCGCGTCGCCGCCGCCGGCCGCGGGCTCGGCCCGGCGGACCGGGTCGTCGACGCCGCCGGTTGCTTCGTCCTGCCGGGTCTCGTCGACTTCCACGTCCACGTCGGCGACCGGATCGGCCGCTTCGAGCTCGCGGACGACTACGAGAGCGGCACGCGGGTCGCCGTGAAGAACGGCGTCACGACGATCTGCGCGTTCGTCACGCAGGGGCCCGGGCAGTCTCTCGGCGAGGCGCTCCGGGCCGCCCGCGCGCGGGCCGAGGGGCGGTGCCACGCCGACGTCGCGTGGCACCTGACCCCGACCCGCTTCGAGGCGGCCGACTGGAAGGAGATGGAGGAGCTCGTCCGGGCGGGGCACCGCACGTTCAAGCTCTACACGACCTACCGCGCCGCCGGCCTCTTCTCGGAAGGAGAGCGTCTCGAGGAGCTCTTCGGGCGCCTCGGCCCGCTTGGGGTGCGCTTCCTCCTCCACTGCGAGGACGACGCCCTCCTTTCGTCGGTCGAGACCTCGAGCCTCGACCTCTCCCGCGCCCGGGTGCACGCGCAGCTGCGGCCGGAGGCGGCCGAGGTCGCCTCGGTCGAGGCGCTCCTGTCTCTGGCGGCGCGCCGCGGAGTCCCTCTCCACGTCGTCCACGTCTCGACCGTCGGCGCCGCCGAGAGGATTCGCGACGCGCGGGCGCGGCAGGACGTCACCGCGGAGACCTGCCCCCAGTACCTCTGGCTCGACGAGAGCTGGCTCGACCGGCCGGACGGCCACCGGTGGCTCTGCTCGCCGCCGCTCCGGGGCGACAGGGCCCGCTTCCGCGAGCTCGCGCGCGAGGGGGCCTTCGACTTCTTCGCGACCGACCACTGCGCCTTCCTTAGAGCCGACAAGGACGACTGGGACGGCCGGGACGTGAGGATCGTTGCGAACGGCCTCCCGGGCGTCGGCGGCCTCCTGCACCACGCCTGGAGGCTCTGGGCGGACGACCCCGACCGGGCCGCCCTGGAGGTCGCTCTCCGCCTCTCGAAGAACCCCGCCGCCCGCCTCGGTCTCGACGACCGCAAGGGCTCGCTCCGTCCGGGCCACGACGCCGACGTCGTCGTTCTCGACCCGGCCGGCCCCGCCCGGCCCGTCCGCTCGACGGAGAGCGACGCCTGGGAGGCCTTCCCGGGCTTCACCTCGAACCTCGCCCTGCGCCACGTCCTCGTCCACGGGGAGCCCGTCGTCGAAGGCGGCGCACTCGTCGACGGCGAAACGCGCCGGGGACAGATCCACCCGACTGCCGAATAAGGAGAAAGCCATGACGTCCGCCGCCATCCGAGAGAAGCTCGCCGCCTTCCAGTCCCTCTCCACCGACATGTTCGAGAAGGACTTTCTCCTGACGTGGGAGCACCCGGTCGAGGAGATCAAGGCGATCCTCGCCCTCGCCGACACGTTCAAACAGCTCCACCAGGAGGGCTACTCGTACAGGGCCTTCGACACGGGTCTCGCCATCTCGATCTTCCGCGACAACTCCACCCGGACCCGCTTCTCCTTCGCCTCCGCCGCGAGCGCGCTCGGCCTCTCCCTCGCCGACCTCGACGAGCAGAAGAGCCAGGTCGCGCACGGCGAGACGGTGCGCGAGACGGCGAACATGATCAGCTTCCTCACCGAGACGATCGGCATCCGCGACGACATGTTCCTCGGCGAAGGCAACAGCTACATGCGCGAGGTCGGGGACGCCCTGACCGACGGCACGAAGCAGGGAGTCCTCCACCGCCGGCCGACGATCGTGAACCTCCAGTGCGACATCGACCACCCGACCCAGTCGCTGGCCGACCTCGCCTGGCTGAAGAAGCACTTCGGCAGCCTCGAGAACCTCAAGGGGAAGAAGCTCGCCATGACCTGGGCCTACAGCCCGAGCTACGGCAAGCCCCTCTCCGTCCCGCAGGGGATCATCGGCCTGATGACCCGCTTCGGGATGGACGTGAGCCTCGCCCACCCCGAGGGCTACGGCCTCATCCCGGACGTGATCGAGATCGCGAAGCAGAACGCGGCCGCGACGGGAGGGAAGTTCGAGGTCGTGAACAGCATGGAGGCGGCCTTCCAGGACGCCGACATCGTCTACCCGAAGTCGTGGGCCCCGTACCAGGTGATGGAGCGGCGGACCGAGCTCCTGAAGACGTCCGACAAGGACGGCCTCAAGGCGCTCGAGAAGGAGTGCCTCGCGAACAACGCGAAGTTCACG
>CALMDF010000350.1 GCA_937864895.1 uncultured Holophagales bacterium
ACCTGGAGCATGTCCGCGAACTCGGCGACCCGCTCGACGTCCTCCGGGGCCATGACCTCGGTGACGATCGGGAGGTGGTACTCGAGGCCGGCGCGGCAGAGGATGTCGAGCCCCGCGAGGCCGAGGCCCTGGAAGGAATAGGGGCTCGTCCGCGGCTTGAAGACGCCGCCCCTGAGGACGCGCCCGCCCCCTTCGCGGACGACGCGCGCCGTTTCGAAGACCTGCTCCTCGCTCTCGACGGCGCACGGGCCCCCGACGACGACGAAGCCGTCGCCGAAGACGACGTCCCCGACCTTCACGTGGGTCCTCGCCGCCGGCTCGGACGCCCGCCGGGCGGCGAGGGGGTAGGCGACCCCGCTCTCAGCGGCCACGGGAGAGCCCGTCGAGATCGGCGCCGCCGCCGGGGCGTCGGCCAGCAGGTCGACGTCCTTCGGCACGTCGCGCGAGGGGTCCGCCTTTCGCGGGTAGCAGCCCAGGACGCGGAGGTACCGCGCGTTGCGGCCGATCCCCTCGAGCGCCGCGGCCACGCGGGGCTCCTCGACGTTCCCCTCGATGTCGACGTAGAACTGGTACTCCCAGGGCGTCGCGGGCATCGAGCGGCTCTCGAGCTTCGTCATGTTGATGCCCGCCCGGGCCAGCTCGGAGAGGCACCGCTCGAGGGCCCCTTCCCGGTGGTCCGTGACGAGGAGGAGCGAGGTGCGGCAGGGGATTCGCGTGTCGAACCGGAACCGCCTCTTGTGGACGACGACGAACCGGGTCTGGTTGTTCCGCTGGTTCGCGATGGCCCGGCGCAGGACGACGAGACCGTGGAGCTCGCCCGCCTCGGCCGAGGCGATCGCGGCGTTCTCCTCGCTCCCGAGCTCTTTCACCTTCTGGACGCTCCCGGCGGTGTCGAAGAAGCTCTCGGCGGTCGCCCCCGGGAGACTCTCGAGGAACTCCGAGCACTGCATCAGCGCCTGCGGGTGCGAGTAGATCCGCCGGAGCCGCGCGAGGGGGACCTTCGCGAGGCCGAGGAGGCAGTGCTCCACCGGCCAGACCTCCTCGCCGACGATCGAGAGCTTCGACGTGCCGAGGAGGGCGTACGACTCGTTGATGCTCCCGGCCACGGAGTTCTCGAGCGGCAGGATGGCGAACTCGCACTCCCCGCGCTCCACCGCCTCGACGACCTGCCGGAACGAGCGGTAGCCGACGAAAATGGGCTCCTCGGCCCGGTCGGCGAAAAACTTCCGGCCCGCCAGGTGGCTGTACGCCCCCTCGCTCCCCTGGAACGCGACGCGCAGGAGCGCGGGCTCCTCGTCCAGGTCGTTCGCGGCCCTCGTCAACCGGCTTTCCTGCTGCCTCACGGAGGCCTCGACGACGTCGCGGAAGATCTTCACGACGTGGAAGGCGTTGAGCCCCCGCCGCTGCGCTTCCCGCCCGACCTTCGACAGGAGGTCCCTCTCCCGCTCCAGGTCGCGCAGGAAGAGCTCGTGGTCGCGGCTCTTCAGGGCGGCGACCTCGTCGACCACGGCCGACCGCTCGGCGAGGAGGTCGAGGAGCGCCGCGTCGATCCGGTCGAGGGCCTCGCGGACCTTCGGAAGGTCGCTCACGGGTAGATCCGGTAGAGCATCCGCGGGTACGGAATGCACTCGCGCAGGTGGGGGACCCCGGACATCCAGGCGGTGAAGCGCTCGAGACCCATCCCGAAACCCGAGTGGGGGAACGAGCCGTACTTCCTCACGTCCAGGTACCACTGGAAGGCCTCGAGGGGAAGCTCGTGCTGCCGGATCCGCGAGAGGAGGAGGTCGTGGTCGTGGATCCTCTGCGACCCGCCGATGATCTCCCCGTAGCCCTCCGGCGCGAGCATGTCGAGCCCGAGGACGACGTCCGGGTCCTTCGGGTCGGGCTGCATGTAGAACGACTTGATCGCGGTCGGGTAGCGCGTGACCATGACCGGGGTGTCGAACCCCTGGGTGAGCGCCGTCTCCTCGTCGCCGCCGAAGTCGTCGCCGAACTCCACCGGGAAGCCCTTCCCCTTCAGGATCTCCACGGCGTCCCGGTAGTCGATTCTCGGGAATCGCTTCGAGACCGTCGCCTCGAGCACCGTCGTGTCCCGTTCGAGCCGCTTCAGATCCTCCTTCCGGCGGTCGAGGACCCGCGCCGTGAGCTCCTTGACGAACTCCTCGGCGAGGTCCATCAGGCCGTCGATCTCCAGGAAGGCGACCTCGGGCTCGACCATCCAGAACTCGCGGAGGTGGCGCCGCGTCTTCGACTTCTCGGCGCGGAAGGTCGGCCCGAAGCAGTAGACCTTCCCGAGCGCCGCACAGGCCGGCTCGAGGTAGAGCTGCCCCGACTGCGAGAGGTAGGCCTTCTCGTCCTCGGTGTACTGCGTCTCGAAGAGATTCGAGGTCCCCTCGCAGGCGTTCGGCGTCAGGATCGGCGAGTCGACCTTCGTGTACTCGCGGGAGTGGAAGAAGTCGTGGATCGCGCTCTCGACCTCGCTCCTCACCTTCAGGATCGCCACCTGCTTCGACGACCGCAGCCAGAGGTGGCGCTGCGACATGAGGAAGTCGACGCCGTGCTCCTTCGGGGTGATCGGCCAGTCGCGGCACAGGGAGAGGACCGTGAGACCGGTCACCCCGAGCTCGACGCCCCCCTCCTGGCGCGGCGCCTCGCGGACGACTCCGGTCACCTCGAGGGTCGATTCCTGCGTGAGCTCCCCCGAAGCTTCCCAGACCTCCTCCGGGACCTCCTTCTTCACGACGACGCACTGCAGGTACCCGGAGCCGTCCCTGAGGACGAGGAAGCGGATCTTTCCGCTGTCGCGGCGGTTGTAGAGCCAGCCCTTCAGGGTCACGGTTTCGCCGACGCGGGAGGAGAGGCCGGAAATGGAGGGGGACGGGCCGTTCGACATAGGTGCCGAATTTAGCAGGCGCCGCCTTCCGGCACCT
>CALMDF010000351.1 GCA_937864895.1 uncultured Holophagales bacterium
TCAGGTTCACCTCGCGGATGACGAGCGGGTGGATGTCCGGGTCGAGCGGGTCGGCATAGGGTGGGACGAACATCCGCGGTCCGCTCGTCCCCATCTGGTGCTCGTCGAGGAAGACCTGCGGGAACCAGTCCTGGTAGAGGACGCGGCTGATCGCCTTCGTCTCGGGCTGTGTGAGCTGCGTGAAGTCGCGGTTGTTGTCGTGGCCCGTGTAGTGGTGGTAGAGCCAGGGCATCCGGCTCCCCTCCCACCGGGTCCCGAGGTTCTTCCGGTACCACTCCACCTCCATCCGGTGCCCGTCGGGGTTCAGCGACGGGACGAGGAGGAGGACGACCTCGGAGAGCCGCCGCTTCGTCTCGGCGTCCGGGGCCGTCGCGAGGGCGTGCGCCCACTCCATCGACATCTGGGACGCGGCGATCTCGCTCGCGTGGATGCCGCACGTGACGAGGAGGACCGTCTTCCCCTCCTTCACGAGCGACGCCGCCTCCGCTTCGGAGAGGCCGCGCGGGTCCGCGAGTCGGCGGGCGATCTCCCGGATCCGGTCCTTTCCCGCGAGGTTCTCCGGGGAGGAGATCGCGGCGAGGATCATCTCCTCGCCGAGCACCGACCGGCCGATCGTCGTCACCTCCACCCGGTCCGACGCGGCGTCGAGGGCGCGGAAGTACGAGACGACCTGGCCCCAGTCGGCGAGCGTCCGGTCGGCCCCGACCTCGAGCTTCAGGAGCTCCGACGGCGGCGGGGCGGCGGCGGCGGGGACGGCCGGGAGAAGGACGGCGAGGAGGAGCGCAGGGAGGGTCGTGCGGACGCGCATGGCGCCCGGCAGTCTACGCGCGAGGCTCCCCTCCGAGGGGCCTATAATAGATAATCAAGACCTGACCCCAGGCCTAGACCTTGAGCTTGCGGGAGACCTCGACGACGGCGGAGGTGTTCGAGAGAGGGAGAAGGGGGGCCATCAGGAAGGCCTTGACGCCGCTCGCGAGGCTCTCGAGCCGGTCGGGGGAGACGGCGAAGGCGTCGGCGAAGGAGGCGACGACGGCTTTCTCCGCGTCGCTGAACGTCCCGTCGACGAGGGCGACGAGGAGGGCCGACTTCAGGACGAGCTCGCGCGCCGGCGCGTCGGGAAAGGCCGCGGCGAGCTCCGCGGGGGCCGGGTCCGGCGCGGACGTGTCGACGGGGGCGAGCTCCTCGATGAGCGCGACCTCTCGCGCGTCGGCGGAACCGTCGGCCCGGGCCACGGCGAGCATGGCCCGCCCCATCGCCTTCGCCTGCTCGGCGTTCAACTCGACGTCCGTGAAGAGATCCATCGCGGTGTCCCCCGTATTCCGTTCCTTCCCGAGAGCTCGGGAATGATAGCGCCGGTCAGTCGAGAAGCTCGGAGACCCGCACGCGGAGGACGCCTCGCGCGGAGAGCGCCGGGAAGGCGCCGGCGAGGAAGTCGACGGTTGCCGCGTGCGGGTGCCCGATGACGACGGCGTGCCCCCGGGACGAGGCCCTCGAAAGGGCGCGCGACCAGGCCGCCGCCACGGCCTCCGGGGCGCCTCCTTCCGTCGCCGCCTCGGCGCGGGCGTCGTCCAGGAAGACGTCGCGGGGGATGGTCGCGACGCCGAGGGCGCGTGCCTCCCCGGCCGCCACGCTGGCGGCGGAGGTCTTCGAGTCGAGGAAGAAGAGGCCCCGCCGCCGAACGACGGCGAGGACGCCCCTGACGACCCTCGGGTCGGCGGTCGCGAGGGAGCCCTGGTGGTTGTTCAGGCCGATCGCTCCCGGGACCTTGTCCACGGCAGCCTCGACGCGCAGGGCGATCGTCGCGTCGTCGTCCTCCGAGGAGATCGTCCCCGGCTCGGCGGGGCCGCGGACCCCCTGCATCGGCAGGTGGACCAGAAGATCCCAGCCCTTCCGCTTCGCCAGGGCCGCCGCCTCCCGCGCCCTCGGCGCGTCCGGGAGGACGGCGATCGCGAGGGGGCCTTCCAGCCTCTCCAGCCGTTCGAGCGAGCCGTCCGCGTTGCCGACGTCGTCGATGACGACGGCGATTGCCCCGCGGCCCGACCCCTCGGCCGCCTCGAAGTCGACGGGAACGGAGGAGGGGCGGGGACTCGGCGCCGGCGCGGGGGCAGGCGTGGGCGAAGGGACGGGGGTGGCCGGAGGAGCGGTCACCGGCGCTTTCGGAGACGGGTCCGCCGGCCGGGACCGCAGGTACCAGAGCGCGGCCGCCGCGATCGCGAAGAGGACGGCGAGACCCAGGAGGAGGCCGAGGGTCCTGCCGCAGCCGCCGCGCCGGCGCGCCGCCGTCACGAGGCGCCGGGGGGCCCTGCCGGGAGCTCGGCGACGACCTTCAGCGCGCGGGCGAGAAACGGGTCGGGCGTCTTCAGCTCCTCCCCTTCCTCCGGAAGGACGTGGAAGACGCGGTCGTCGGGCTCGAGCCCGCGCGGGGAGAGGGACCGCCCCGCCGCCGTCCGGACCTTCCCGACGGTGATCTTCAGCGCGCCGCCGCTCGCGAGGCGGACGACCTCCTGCGTGATGCCCATCCCGAACGTCGGTTCCCCGACGACGCGGACCCGGAGCTTCTTCTTGTCCAATGCGGGGCCGGGGGTGGGCGGCGCCTCGTCCTCGAGCCGGTTCTCCGCCCGCGCCTCCTCGCGCCGGACGGCCGCCGGGACGTCGATTCCGAGCTCCTTCGCCGCACCCTCCCGGAGGGCCGCCGCGAAGAGCTCCGCGGGGCCGCCCGTGCCGCTGTCGACGAGGAGGACGAGCCCTCCCAGGTGGACGCGCTGCCCGGCTTCGGCCTTCCAGCTCGTCGTCTGGATCTTCCGTCCCTTCAGCTCGCCCACGGGGCCGGCCGGGACGAAGAGAGCCGCCGCGCGGACGGCCTCGTCCCAGGACCCGAACGCGTTCCCGCGCAGGTCGAGGACGATGGACTTCGTCGGGTCGAGAGGGGCGAGAATCCCCGCGAGGGACCCCGCCGTACCGGCGCCGAAAGCCGGAATCGTGACGACGAGCTCTCCCGAGACCCTCTCGGCCGCCGGGAGCGCCGGTTTCCACGATGTCCGGACGATGTCGAGCGTCTGCCGCCGGGGCTTGGCCTCCCGGACGACGAGGACGCTGGCCTTGCCGCCGGGCTTGCCCGAAAGGGCCGCCTCGACCTCCCAGAGGGAGAGGTTTCGGGCCGAGACGCCGTTCACCTTCTCGAGGAGGTCGTCGGTCCTGACCCCCGCCGCCGCGGCCGGGCTTCCCGGAACGGCCGTCACGACGACGGGGTAGCCGGCCCTTCTCGCCAGGACGAGGCCCGACTCGACGTGGTCCCCCTTCTCACGCGAAACCCGCGCCGCCTCGAAGGCGGGCATCTTCTCCGGGGGGACGTACTCGGTGAACGGGTCCATCGCCTCGGTCATCCCGGAGAAGGCCCCCGCGAGGAGCGGCTTGACCTCGACCTTCTCGACGTAGTTCCCCCGCACGAGGGAGAGGACCTCCGTGAAGAGGCCGAGGGGACGGTAGAGGCCGTCCTTCGACCCCGCCTCCTTCTTCTCGTCCGCCCCGAGGCCGGGGAGGACGACGAAAAGCGTACCGAGGAGGGCGAGGGAGCCGAGGAGCGAGGCGAGCCGGGACTTCGTCACACCGCGATGATACGGGATCGCGTCCAGGCGGTTTCCGTCCCCCCGGAACGGGTCAGCGGAGCCAGGTCCGCGGGTCGACCGAGGTCCGGCTCTCCCGGATCTCGAAATAGACGCCGGCGACCTCCTCCTCCGGGGGGTCGGCGAGACGCCCGACCACCTCCCCGACGGCCACGCGCGTCCCGCGCGGCACGGTTCCGGTCATCAGGTGCCCGTAGAGGGTGAAGACCCCGTCGCCGTGGTCCAGGACGACGAGATTGCCGTATCCCTTGAGCCACTGGGCGTAGACGACGTCTCCCGCGAAGACGGCCCTCACCGGGGTCCCCGTCGGGACGTCGATCGTCCAGCCGCTCGACCGGAGGAACGTCTTCGGGAAGCGCGGATTCGCGATGCGGCCGAAGGGAACGACGACCTTTCCGCGCACCGGCCAGTCGATCGCCCCCTTGTAGCGGCGGATCGACGCCGAGCCCGCGGGGAGGGAACGGCCGCGGGTCTCGAGGAGCTCGAGGAGGGCGGCGAGGCGGGACGTCTTGTCCTCCAGCGCGGCGAGGTTCGTCCGCTGCTCTTCCGCCGAGCGCTCGAGGCGGGCGAGGAGCGTCGCCTTCTCGGCCCGGGCCCGGGCGAGCGCCCGTTCGGCGACCCGCGCCTCCGCGGCGACGGTGGCGATCGAGGCCCGGAGCGTCGCGAGGTTCTTCTCCTTCACCGCGAGGTCCGCGAGCGACCCCTCGTAGGCCCTGAGGAGCCTCGCGTCGCGCCCGGCGAGGAACGAGAGGAGCTGGAGCCCCCGGAGGAACGACTCGCCCGAGTCCGTCGAGGCGAGGGTCTGGAGGTAGCCGAGCCGGCCCATCCGGTAAAGGGCGGAGAGCCGCCGCGCGAGGTCCTCCCGGAGCGCGACGCTCTGCCGGAACGCATGGTCGCGGTCGGCCTGGGCCTTCGCCGCGTCCCGCTCCGCCTCGGCGCCCCGGATCTCGAGGACCCGGCGCTCGGCCGTCCTGAGCTCGAGGTTCGCCTCGGCGGCCTCGAGCTGCTGGCGCGTGTCGACCGCGCGCTGGCGGGTGGCCTCGTACCTCGACTTCAGCCCCGCGAGGCGGCGGCGCAGCGCCGAAAGCTCGCGGCGCCGCTCCGCCTCCGCCATCTCCCTGGCGGGAGGGGGCGCCGCCGCTCCACCCTCCGCCCCGGCCGGCCGGGCCGCGAGGAGGGCGAGGAGGAGGGCGGCGCGGACGTTCAGAAGAGGGGCACTCCGTCGAGCTTCTCGGGCGGCGTCAGGCCGAGGGCCCTGTAGATCGTCGCAGGGACGTCGGCCATGTTCGGGCGGGGCTCCCTGCGGAGCGGCCGGCTCGAGAAGAGGATGCCGGGGACGACGTCCGGGTCGACCGAGCAGTGGTCCCCCGACCAGACCTGCGTGTTGTCCTCGTAGAGCTCGGGCGTCACGACCCCGAGGCTCGCCTGCCAGGAGACCCGGTAGCCCGCGCTGTTGCCAACGAAGAGGTCGGGGATGACGTTCGGGTCGAAGGAGCCGTACGCCTCCTCGCGCGTGTAGACACGCTCGATCGGGCGGAGGCCGGTCTTCTCGTCGACGAGCTCCATCAGCTTCGTCCGGATCTCCTGGCGGAGGGCGTCGTACTCGGCCCCCGCCTCCACGATCCCCTGGGACTCGCGGCCCCTCAGGTTCACGTAGATCTCGCCGAGCCCCATCGAGTAGGCCCTCGTCCGCGTCCAGTCGACGTTCGGCCAGAACTCGCCCTGCCCGAAGAGCATCTCGAGGTCGGCCTGGGTCTCGTCGCCGCCCTTCAGCGCGAGGTAGCCGTGCTGGACGAGCCAGGTGTTGTAGTTGATCGACCGTCTCCAGCTCGCGAAGCCGTGGTCGGAGCAGACGAGAAGGAGGTCGTCCGGCCCGAGCTCCTTCATCGCGTCGCCGACGATCTCGTCCATCTCGACGTAGTTGCGCGCGACCGACGGCCCGAACTTCGCCGCCTTCTCCGCGTCGTACGCCGGGTGTCCCGGGTCGAGGAAGCGCCACATGACGTGGCCGACCCGGTCCGTGAACTCGTAGACCTGGACGTAGAGCCTCACGTCCTTCTCGGAGAGGAGCCCGTCCATCATCTTCCGGTACTGCCGGGCCGTGAACGTGACGTCGTCGAGGAACGTCGGCTCGTCGATCGTCTCCTCGCTCATCGACCAGGTGTCGATCGACCAGCCCATCGTCTTGTAGAGCCCGAACCGCTTCGCGAGGTCCTTCGCGAGACCCCCGGGGGCGGTGATCTTCACGCCCGGCGGGAGCTTCGCCGGGTTGAAGTGGATCGGGGAGAGGTAGAGCTGGATCTCCGGCGCGATGGAGGCGAGGTGGAATCTCCCGATGCCCGAGAGCTTCACGACGGGGTTGAACTCGAAGGTGAAGGTGACCCACGGCGACCACTCGCCCGGCGCGAGCGTGACCGGCTCGCTCCCCTTCGGCTCGATCCGGAGGCGCCCGCCGTCGGGGAGGACCGTCAGGGTCATCGGGACCTTGATGACCGGCGGCTCGCCGAAGAGCTTGTTGTAGGGGCCGAAGACCTCGGTCGAAATTGTCCCGACGTTCGACTCCAGGCGGATGAGCTCGACGGAGAACTCGTTCTTGTTCTTCGGCGCGAAGAACGGGTCGGAGGTGTAGTAGCTCGGGGTCCCGATCCGGCCCCTCACGTCGGGGACGCCGAGGCCCGAGAGGAGCCGTCCCTTCTCGTAGTCCTGGGCCGGAAACGTGACCGGGACGTGCAGGACGACGGACCTGATCCCCTTCTCCCCGGCCACCTCCCAGAAGGGCTTGCCCTGCCGGTTGTTGTGGACGGTCTGGAGCGATTCGGGGACGAGGGCCCCGAACCGGAAGGAGAAGAAGGCCGCGGGGGCGGCGAGGACGAGGGCGACGGCCGCCGCCGGGAGGGTCTTCTTCAGGGCGAGCCGCCCGAGGGCGAAAACGAGGAGGAAGGCGAGGAGGCCGCCGATCGCAGCGGCGCCGGCCCGGTTCCCGCTCCCGAGGAGGAAGCTCCTCTTCCCCTCGCTCGCGACGGCGAACTCGGGGCGGTAGGTCTTCGGGTCGCGCTTCAGGAAGTCGAAGATCTGCGTCCGGCCCGGGGAGAGCCCCGTCGAGAAGGTCGACCAGGAGACGGGGGTCTGGGCCGGGATCGTCGGCCGGAGGGGGGAGAAGCTCCCCGACGCCGCGAGCTTCGCCAGGTTCGGGAGCTTCCCTTCGGCGATCATCTCCGACACGAGGCGGTGGTCCGCGCCGTCGAACCCGAGGACGACGACGCGCCCCTTCACGTCCTGGGCGGGGGCGGCGAGGGAGGCGAAAAAGAGCACGGCCGCGAGGGCGGCGACGACGGGGCGGCGGGACGGAATCCGTTTGGGCGGCACGCGGCATTCTAACGGCGGCCCCGGGCCCCTCCCCGGCCCGGGAACCGGGATGGGCCCGCCCGCCGACTTCTCATTCCTGCCGAGGCTGGCCCGGAGGTAAAATCCCGGGCTGCGCCGTTCCCTTGCGCGGAGGAGATCCCTTGTCGACCGGAATGCTCGTCGCCCTCGCCGTCGCGGCCGTTGCCGTGATCGCCGCTGTCGTCCTCTTCCGCTCCCTCTCCGCCCTGAAGGCCTCCTCGACGGAGGAGATCACGCGACTGAAGGAAAGCGCGAGCGATCTCGAGGCCGCGAAGGGGCAGCTCGAGGCCGACCGGACGACGCTCACCGCCGAGCGCGACGAGCTCCGCGAGAAGGCGGCGGACCTCGAGGCCCGCCTCGCCAGCACGGAAGAGCAGCTGCACGCGGTGACCGCGGAGCGCGACTCCCTCGCCGACCGCTCCCGGAGGGAACAGACGACCCAGCGCTTCTTCTTCGCCCGCAAGGCGCGGGAAGCCTACGAGGGGCTGAAGCACCGGCTCGCCGCCGACGGCTTCCCCGAGCGGCTCGAGGACCTCGCCGGCGAGAACCCCAAGACGCTCACGGAGGAGGCCCGGAAGATCCTCAAGGACGTCGAGTCGTGGGCCGACCAGGGCGGCGTCGAGGACGCCCCGCTCCTCCACACCCTCGCCCTCGTCGACTATTCCCACGGCGACGCCGAGCGGGCGAAGCTGCGCCTCCGGAAGGCGGCCCGGACGTCGACCGAC
>CALMDF010000352.1 GCA_937864895.1 uncultured Holophagales bacterium
GAGGAGGAGGACGAGGGCCCGGTCGTAGTTCAGGTGCCGGGTTACCGCCTCGAGGCTCCGGTCCACGACCTCCAGCGGGCCGAGCGAGGCCGAGGCCGCGAGGGCCACCTCGCGCAGGGCCGACAGCTCCGCCACCTTGCCGCGCAGGGCGACCGTCGACTGCTGGACCTCGGCGTAGGCCGCCTGCACCCGGTCCACCTGGCTCTCGGCCGTCGCCCGCTGCTCCTCGACGAGGCGGTCCTGCTCCTGCCGGTCGTGCCTCACCCGGCGCAGCCTCACGACGTGCCACGAGGCCAGGAGAGGCAGCAGCGCGACCGGTGCGGCGAGAGCGGAGCCCGGCAACCCCGAGAGAGCCCAGGCGAGGAGGCCCGCGGTCCCCGCCCCCCCGGCGAGGACGAGCCTCTCGCCGTGGGGACGCGGGTCCTCCCAGGTGAAGCGCCACTCGCAGCAGTCGTCCCCGCGCGCCTGGCACTTCAGCTCGTCCACCTCGGCCCACGCCCGGTCGGGGGAGAGGATCGCGGGAATGGCGGCGTAGGTTCCCTGGTAGGCGGCGCAGGAAATGAGGAGCCACCGCTCCTGCAGCTCCTCGCGAACGTCCTCGATCTGCGAGGCGGCGTACCACCTCACGACCGCCGAGCGGGCCGTCGTCTCGACGACCCTCACGTCGGTCTCGACGAACTTCTCCGTGGCGCGCGCGAGGAGCGAGTAGGCCTGCCGGACGCCGAAGGGGCGGAAGATCGACGCGATCGTCGGCGGCACCACCTTGGCCCCGCGTGTGAAGTAGAAGTACTCGACGCCGGCGAACTCGCGGCAGATCTCGTTGACGTAGAGCTCGAGCTCGCGCGAGTAGTTGTTCCCGTCGACGAGGAGCGTCTCGGACGTGACGTGGTAGCGGGTGTCGGGGATGAGCCCGTTCAGACGCTCGACGAGCCGCGCCAGGAGCCTCGTCATCACCGCTTCCGCCCGGGCCGCGTGCTCGCGGGGCGACGGCGCGGCCGGAAGGGCGTCGAGCTCGCGGTCGAGAGCGAGGTCCGTCGCGTGCCGGATGGTCCCCACGACGAGCTTGCCGTTGACGTGCCTGATCGGCCGGCCGTCGAGCCCGCGTCCGAACGGGATCGTCGTCAGCGGCGGCAGGGGCGCGAGGGGCGGATCGGGAACCACGCGGAGGGACGATACGGCATCGGCGGCCGTCGCCGGTCGCCCGGTTCGGGCTTCGGTCAGGGACGCGGGGCCGGCGGCCTCAAGTTGCCCGGCGGGAAGCCCATGGAGAGCCGGACCGCGGCGTACTCCGGCGAGTGGCGGCCGTCCCGGAGCCGCACGACGAGGGGAGGCTCGACGACGGGGAATCCGTCCCGCCCGCGCGGGAGGTCCGGGGGCAGGTCCTCCTCGCGCGAGGCGGCGAAGAGGGCGACGAGAGGCGGCTCCCCCTCCCGGAAGACGACGTCGCGGCGGCGGAGGAGGACGAGCTTCTCGCGCCCGAGGGCCTCTTCGGCCTCGGCGCGCCGGGCCGTCGGCCAGACGAAGGCGAAGAGCCCGCCCGGCGCGAGGTTCCTCCGCGCGGCGGCGGCGTAGCCGCCGATCGCGCCGCGGACGTTGATTCGCGCCGGCACGGCCTGGGGGTGGCGCGCCTCGGTCGCCGTCCCCGGCTCGAAGTACGGGGGCGCGCCGAGGACGAGGTCGAAGGGGGGCTCGCCGGCGAGGGCCCCGGGGTCCCGGAGGTCTCCCTCCACGAGGCGGAACCTCTCCGAGAGCCCGTTGTATTGGACGCTCTTCCGCGCGAGCGCGATCGAGAACGGCTGGGCCTCTAGCGCCACGACGCGGGCCAGGGGGAGCTTCCAGGCCGCCGCCATTGCGACCGACCCGATGCCTGAGCCGAGGTCGAGAATCCGCTCGACGCGCGGCGCCGCGAGGACGCCCCACCACGCGGCGAGAAGGTCGTCCGTCGAGTACCGGTGGCCGCGCTCGGCCTGGAAGATCCGGAAGCGGCCGCAGAGGTAGTCGAGCGTCTCCCCATCCGCCGGGTCCACGCCCCCGGGGGGCCGCGGGCCCGGGCGGCGCCAGCCGCGAAACGTCCCTTCGTCCTCCCGGAGTCCGTCCATCCGCGCGAGCGTAGCGGCATCGCGCCACGGAGGCGAGGCCGCCTGTGGCAGGATCTCCCCATGTCCGAGCCGGTTCCCCGCAACCCCGGCGCCCCCGCGGCGCCCGGCGAGGCGCCGCCCGGAGCGGGCGGCGCGGCAACGTCCTACGACGCCCTCCCGTACGGCAGCCGCGCCCTGCGCGAGACGCACCCGTCGCGCCTCGCCGCGATCGCCCTCCTCTTCGGCGTCGAGGCCCCGCCCCCGGGGACGGCGCGGGTCCTCGAGCTCGGCTGCGCGGAGGGGGGGAACCTCCTGCCGATGGCCGCGTCGGCGCCGGGGGCGACGTTCGTCGGCGTCGACCTCTCGCCCCGGCAGGTGGCGGCCGGAGAGTCGCTCCGAGAGGCCGCCGGCCTCGGGAACGCCTCTTTCCTCCTCGCCGACGTCGCCTCTCTCGGGCCGGGCATCGGGACCTTCGACTACGTCATCGCGCACGGCCTCTTCTCCTGGATCCCGGAGGCGGCCGCCGAAGCGCTCCTCGGGCTCGTCGCGAAGGTCCTCTCCCCGAACGGCGTCGCGTACGTCTCCTACAACACCTATCCCGGCTGGCACCTGCGGGGTCTCGTCCGCGACCTCCTCCTGCGGGGCACAGCCGGCGCCGCGGACCCCGCCGACCGCCTCGCGCGGGCCCGGGACCTCCTCGCGTTCGTCTCGGCGAACTGCGGGGACCGGACCGCCGCCTACGGCGCCGCCCTCCACGACGTCGCCGGGCAGTTCGCCCGGCTCGAGGACGCCTATCTCTTCCACGAGTGGCTCGAGCCGGAGAACCGCCCTTTCTGGTTCCTCGACTTCGCCGCCCGCGCCGCCCGTCACGGCCTCGAGCCTCTCGCTGACGCGCACCTCGCGGCGATGCCGATGGGACGCGTGAAGCCCGACGTCGACGACCTCCTCTCCTCGCGCGCGTCCTCCCGCCTCGAGAAGGAGGAGCTGCTCGACGTCCTCCGGAACCGGGCCTTCCGCCAGACGCTCCTCGTCCGCGCTCCCGGTCCCGGCCGGGAGGAGCCAGACCCCGCGGCCCTCGGGCGGCTCTGGTTCACGAGCGATCTCTCTCCCGCGCCCGGCGACGGTCCCGGGGAGACTTTCCGAAGCCCCGCCGCCTCTCTCTCGACCAACAACCCCGCCCTCGTCGCCGCCCTTCGCGCCCTCCACGAGGCGGCCCCGGGAGCGCTTCCCCTCCGGGCCCTCGCGGCCGGCCCCGCGCAGGAGCTTCCCGACGCCCTCCTCCGCTGCCTCGCCTCCGGCCTCGTCGAGGCCCGGACCGACGACGCTCCCTGGGCCACCTCGGCGGGCCCCGCTCCTCTCGCCACCCCTCTCGCGCGCCTCCAGGCGGGAGGCGGCGGCGCCGTCACGTCGCTCTCCCACCGCAACGTCGACCTCGACCCCTCCGGCCGCCTCCTCCTCGCCGAGCTGGACGGGCGCCCGCGCGCGGAAGTCGTGACGAGCCTCGCGCGCCGCCTCGTCGAGGCCCGCCTCCTCGCGACGCCCGGCGGCCTCGCCCCCTCGGACGAGGACGCCCGGGGCGCGGTCGAGGGCCACCTGGACGACGCCCTCGCCACCCTCGCGCGGCGCGCCCTCCTCCTGCGGTAGCCCGCGCAGGCGGGAACGCCCCCGGGGCTCCTGCCCCGGGGGCGCTCGCGGGAGGCGGGAGAGCAGGCCGGAGGAGCGTCAGCCCTCTTCGCCGTCCTCTTCGCCGGCGTTCGGCCTCGGCGCCTTCAGGCAGCCCTCGAGCTTCGCCTTCTGCTCGGGGGTCAGGAGGGCCTCGATGGCCTCGCGGGTCTCCCTGGCGTCCTCGCCGATCGCCTTCAGGTCGGCCTCGACCTTGAGGAACGCCGTTCCGATCGCGCAGGGGTCGGGGGTCGCGGCGGTCGCCGCGGCCCGGAGGGCCTCGCGGTCGGTCTTCAGCGTCGCGCGGAGGGCCTCCATGCCGGGCTTCGCCGCCTCGAGAAGCGCCCGGACGTCCGCCTTCTGGACGTCGGTGAGCCCGACGACGCCGAGGCAGCGAAGGTAGGCGCCGAGCGGGCCCTTCGGCCCGGGGGGCGGGCCGGCCGGGCCTTCGGCGGCGAGGAGGGGGGCCGCGACGAGCGCGAGCGCGAGCGCCGCGGCCACGGGGACGAGGGACGTCCGAAGGAACTTCTTCATTTCCTGGCTCCTTTTCCCATTCCGTTCGGTTCGACGACGGCTTCTCGTGTCCGGCGCCGCTTTCGGTGGGCTGCCCCTACCGACGCACGCCGGCGTCCCGGCGTTTACACCGGAGGCAACGGAATGACGTCCGTCACGCGGGGCGGGGGGCGGGAGCCTCGGCGGGCAGCTCCACCAGGAACGTCGTCCCCTCCCCTTCCGCGCTCGTCATGGAGATGCCTCCCCCCATGAGACGGGAGAGGTGCTGCGAGAGGGCGAGGCCGAGCCCGGTGCCGCCGAAGCGCCGGGTCAGGGACGCGTCCCCCTGGACGAACGGGGTGAAGACCTTCTCGAGCTGCGCGGCGCTCATCCCGATCCCGGTGTCGGCCACGCGGAAGACGAGGACGTCGGCGTCGCGGCGCCGCTCCCGCTTCGCCTCCAGCTCCACCGTCCCCTCCTCCGTGAACTTGCCTGCGTTCGAGAGGAGGTTGAAGAGCACCTGCTTCAGCCGGAAGGCGTCGGAAATCATCTCCCCGGCGTTCGGGTCGACCCTCACGACGAGCCGGTTCCGGTTCGCCTCGACGAGCTGCCGCACCGTCCGGACGACCTCCTCGACGACGTCCGACACGGCGAACGGCTCGGCGACGACCTCCATCCGCCCGGCCTCGATCTTGGAGAGGTCGAGGAGGTCTCCGATGAGCTGCAGGAGGTGCCCCCCCGCGTACCGGATCTTCCCGACGTCCTCGAGGGCTCGCGGGCTCGCCGCGACCTCGGGCTCCTCGGCCAGGATCTCGGCGTACCCGAGGATGGCGTTCAGCGGCGTCCTGAGCTCGTGGCTCATGTTGGCGAGGAACCGGCTCTTCGAGCGGTTCGCCTCCGCCGCCTCGCGCAGCGCCCCTTCCGACTGCCGCCGAAGCTCCTCGGCCCGCTGGATCTCCGCCACGAGGCTCCGGGTCCTCTCGTCGACGAGCCGCTGGAGCTCCGTCTGCCGCGCTCGCACCCCGCGCATCCGGATCGCGTAGCCGGTCCCCACGGCGAGAAGGACGAGGACGACCGCCCCGAGCCGGAAGCCGAGCCGCTGGTGAAGGCCAGGCTTCAGCCGGAACGCGAAGCTGGCCCCGGTCTCGTTCCAGACGCCGTCGTTGTTGGCGGCGACGACGCGGAAGACGAAGTCGCCGGGGGGGAGCGACGTGTAGAAGGCCGACCGGCGCGTCCCCGCGTCGACCCACGACGGTTCGAACCCCTCCAGCCGGTAGCGGAACCGGACCATCTCCGGCGCCTGGAAGGAGAGGCCGTCGTAGTGGATCTCGATCTTCCCGGTCCTGGGGGAGAGCTCCACCGGGGAGGCGCCCGCCACCGGGCGCCCGTCGGCGAGGAAACGGTCGATGACGACCGGCGGGACGATTTCGTTCGAGCGGAGCCGGACCGGGTCGACGCCGACGAGGCCGCGGAGCGTCGGAAACCAGAGCCGGCCCTCCCGGTCCTTCGTTCCCGCGGGCCAGGAGGCGCCATTGCACTGGGCGGTCGGCAGGCCGTCGGACCGGCCGAGCGAGAGCCCGTGCACGGGGCCCCGCCTCCCCTCGAGGCGGTCGACGAGGTCGGCGCGCGAAACCCCGTAGATCCCCTTGTTCGAGCTCAGCCAGAAGGAGCCGTCCCCCCCCTCGAGGATCCGGAAGACCTTGTCGTCCGGGAGACCGTCCGCCGACCCGAGCGAGCGGAGGCTCCCGTCGTGCCGGAGCACGGAGAGACCTCCCGCGGTGCCGATCCAGAGGAGGCCCGCCTCGTCCTCGTGGAGCGAGAAAACGACGTCGCTCGCGAGGCCGTGACGCCTGTCGAGGACGGAGAGGACGCCGTCCTTCAGGCGGACGAGGCCCCCGGCGTCCGTCCCGATCCAGATCGTGCCGTCGCGGCCCTCGAGAAGGCAGCGAACGACGTCGCTCGGGAGGCCGCGGGCCTGGTCGAGAACGACGAACCGCCGCCCGTCCCAGCGCGCGGCGCCCGCCCCGTAGGTCCCGGCCCAGACGTTCCCCTTCGCGTCGAGCGCCACCGCGTAGACGATGTCCGAGGGGAGGCCGTCCTTCTTCGTGAAGCGCGTCAGCTTCCCTCCCGAGAGCCTGAACAGTCCGGATCCGTTCGTCCCGATCCAGAGGGCGTTCCCGGGCCCCGCCACGAGCGAGCGGACGGCGACCCCGCGCAGCGGGGCCGCCTCCGCGGGCACGACGAACCGGTCGCCCCGGAGCGCGGCGACGCCGTCGGAGTCGGTGCCGGCCCAGAGGGTGCCGTCGTTGGTCTGGGCCACGGAGCGGACGTTCTCGACGGGCATCCCGTCGCGGGCGCCGTAGACGAGGACCTTCCGGTCCCGCAGGCGGTTCAGCCCGCCGTTGGTCCCGATCCAGACGCTCCCCTCCCGGTCCTCGGCGATCGACCTCACGAAGGGGTGGGCGAGGCCCTGCGCGACGCCGAACGTCTCGATCCTCCCCTTCGAGATGCGGGCGAGCCCGGCCCCGTCGCTCCCGGCCCAGAGGTCCCCGTTCCGGTCGCGCAGGAGCGACCAGAGGAGCTCGCTCGGGAGACCGTCTTTCGTTCCCCGGACTGTCACGGCGCCCTCTCGTTCCACCTCGACGAGACCGAGCCCGAAGAACGCCGCGGCGACCCCGCCGGGCGAAGGGGCGAGCGCGTGGACGGCCCCGGGGACGCGCCCTTCCACCGGGTGGACGCGCCGGACCGACCTGCCGTCCCACATGAGAAGCCCGTCCGCGGCGGTCCCGATCCAGAGTCCCCCGCCCGCCGCTCCGAGGAGGCTCCTCACCGGAGTGCGCTCGAACGGCGCCGGGAGGGTGACGGCGCGGAACACGGTCCCGTCGAACCTCGCGAGGCCCCGATCGGTTCCGGCCCAGAGAGTCCCCGCGGCGTCCTCGGCCAGGGCCCACGCGTATTCCGAGGGGAGCCCCTCGCGCTCGCCGTAGCGCGTGAAGACGCCTCCGCGGGTCCTCACGACGCCTCCGCCGAGGGTCCCGGCCCAGAGAGTCCCCAGCCGGTCCTCGAAGAGGGTCCAGACGCTGTTGCTCCTCAGCGCGGGCGTGTTCCGCGTGTCGTGGACGACGAAGGAGACGCCGTTGAACCGGACGAGCCCCTCGTACGTGCCGAACCAGAGATAACCGTCCCGCGACTGGAGGATCGTGTGGACGCTGTTCTGGGGAAGCCCGTCCTTCCAGGCGTCGATCCCGTACTGCGAGAGGGGCGCCGACGGATCGAGGGCGGCCGCGCCGCCCCCGACGAGAAGCAGCGCAGAGAGGGCGCCGCGGACGAGGTGCCGCCGGAAGGACATCCCGTCGATTCTGACCCCGAGCGGCGTCCTGCGCGAGGCGAGCCCCTACTTCCCCGCGGGGTTCGTTCCCGCCTCGAGGAGCTTCGGCCGGCGGCCGTGGAAATCTGGCGCCCTCGGGCAGAGCTCGGCTACGGCGACGTCG